>CAZFEZ010000049.1:0-6373 GCA_964518225.1 uncultured Methanosarcinales archaeon
CCAATCCACAGCGGCATTAATTGAATAATCAGGATTCTTGGTCTGGTCAATTATACCGTCAACTCTCAATCCAGCAACTTCAGTGGCCGTACTTTTCATCCATTGCATGTTTCCGCTAGCGCCTTTGGGAGATACTAAATCTTTGCCTCCGCTTTCGATTGTCTCTACAGCAATTGTCAGATTGGGTGTAAAATCAGAATAATACTTAAGCAAAGGATATCTATTTTGGGCTTTTATATGGGCTTCTTCATGAATTTTTTTGTGCTGCAAAGCGCCATTAATCTTTGCTTCAAGGGATTTTTTATTTGTGAGCAAACTTTGGGCAGCATTTGAAATCTCTCCACGTTCTATTACTTTTGATTTAACATAAGGATATGCGGTAAATAGGCTGGCTGCTAATATGCCGCCAATTACTGCCTTTTTCCCATATGCCATGGACCTTTTATACAGCGACCTTTCATCTACCCAAATTGAATTTTTGATTGCAGTAAGTGCACATCCGGCAATAATACCATCAACTGCAAATCTCTCTAACCACCTAACTGCAGGATACCCAAATTCACCGCCGCGAAGATATGCCAATTCCGCCCAAGAATTGAGATATTGGGGGGCAGTATATTCGTTTAATATCATAGCGCCCAAAGAACCGGCTGCTATTGCAATCGGATATTTTACATTCGGATCTCTAGTAATCTTGTGTCCAGTTCTTTTCGCACTCTTCAACGTATGGAGTATACTTTCTTTTGCCTTTGTCATCTTTGTATAGGTATCCTCTCTTAATATTTAAATTTTATTATTTTAAAGTGGTAAATTTAGATTGAAGAGGATTATCTTCTAGGTAGTTTCCAAAATATAAAAATGTATCCTATTACCTTTCTTTTCCATATAGAAAAATAACTATTAAATATCTTTAAATACTGAGGGCAAATCTTCAATTTTATGGCACTCTCCAACCAGCAGCTGGCTCAGATAAAGGACAATTTGGACAACTGCAAAAATCCATTATTCTTCTTTGATGACGACCAGGATGGGTTGTGCGCTTTCCTGCAGCTATACAGATATAAAAAAGAGGGGAAAGGGATAATTGTGAAAACAACTCCAAAGCTTGGCACGGTTTTTGCAAGAAAAGTGCAGGAATACCAGCCTGACAAGATATTCATATTGGATTTGGCTGATGTAGACCAGGGCTTTCTGGACGAGATGCAGGTTCCTGTAATCTGGATAGACCACCATGGCACTTCCGGAAAAGACAATGCAAAATACTTCAATCCGCGTGTTTCAAACCCTGAAGACAACCAGCCAACTTCTTTTTTGTGCTATGAGGCAGTCCATCAGGATTTGTGGATTGCCGCTGCAGGATGCATAGCGGATTGGTTTATACCCCCTTTTGTTAAGGATTTTGAAAAAGAATTTCCTGAGCTTATAGACGAGCCTTACAAGACTGTTGGCGACATAATCTAAAACTTGGGCATTTGATAAGGATATTCTCTTTTGTATTGAAGGGCAAAACAGATGATGTTATGAAATCCATCAAAATTTTGACAAGGATAACAAGCCCTTATGAAATCCTCAATCAGGAGACTGCCCCGGGAAGGTTCATCTACAAAAGATATGAGCAGGCAAACAAACTGTACGAGCCATTGGTTAAGGAGGTTTTGCACGAAGCCGAAAAATCACAAGAAAAAATCGTAGTTTATAAGTACAAAGATGACAGATCCAGCTTTACAAGCGACCTGTCAAACGAAGCTGTCTACAGGCATCCTGACAAGGTTATATTAATCGCAAGGGAAAAAAACGATGAGATGAAGTGCTCTTTAAGGTCGGGCAAGGCTGTTTTGCCTCCTATGATTGAGAAGGCATTGGCCGGTCTGGAAGGCTACGGCGGCGGGCACGAGCATGCCTGCGGCTTGAACATCAAAACAAGGGATTTTGAGGAATTTGTTAGAAGACTTAAAGATATGATTTAAGCCTGTAAACTTTTATATATGCCTACTTTATTCCATTAAATTGCTATGAATGGAAAATTAGCTAGAATGATGTTAGGCGTTGCGGGCGGCCTTACTTTACTGGTATCTGACTTAAATCATCCTAAACAAGAAAATCACTCGAAACAAGAAAACAGATTGCCAGTACTTGATGAAACAAAACCCGTAGTTAAGTGGATTATGGGTGATATGGACTATCCAATCTATTCCCAATGCGAAGTATATGATGCTCATGAATTGAAAGGGGCTAAGGCTACATTTTATGATTGTGGATCTGAACACAACTATCTGTCCATTCCATTTACGACAAAAGGGCCTGATGGTAAGGTAGATTATGTGGCTGTATACCGGCAAAAAGGGAGCTGTACTGGGATGGATTACTATACAAGGGATGATGCAGCTAAATGGCAACAAATGCTGGCGCAAGTAAAAAAGTCTAGAAAATTAGAGGTCAAGTCTGCAAAATTCACCCGTGTAGGTTTTTGTTAATGAAATTAATGATATCATCCTTTTCTTTGTTCGCGGATTCCTTGCTGCTTACCCTTGAAGTGTATACATCAAGATTCTCCTTTTTGATTTTGGAGTTAATCCTCCCGATTTTTTCGTTGACCTTGTTTAACCTTGTTATGAGCATATTGACCTTGTTTTTTATCTCATTTGGCAGTGCCAGTACAAGCAGTTCGCTGCATTCATTGTTTACGTAGAATATCTTGCTTCCCCCGAATGTTTTCTGCTCTTCCCTCAATAAGTCCTTCCATATCCCTGTATTCATTTCATTACTTTTCTTAAGTTTCAGTACAAGCGCCTCTTTATAAGCCTTTGATCTGATCAAGTGCAGTTCGATCGAGTCGTTTCCAGCTTCAATGTCATTCCTGAACCCGGAAATGCGATTATCATCAATGCCGTTAAATGTAGAATATTCAATGGCGCCTAAGCTTCTATCTACATCAATGTGAAAAACAGTGTTCTTGTAATCCGGCTCCATACCCACCACCCCAGTGACATGCGAGTGAGCTGGCAAATGGCGAGCGAGTCTCTTCGCGAGCCTCGCAAGTCATACGAACTCGCTCACAACTTAATGCTTTTTATGCATCATTGGCTAGGTAGTATAAATATCTGTTGGTTTCCTAAAGAATTCCTTGGCGACTAAAAATAGTTATACTTCTACGTGGTAATCCAGTGTTAAACTAAAACTTCCGTCCCCTTCTCTTACGGCATTAAATTCTGGGGCCAATCTGGCCTTAAACCTTCTTTCTATAGCTATTATCTCGGGTCGTGACAACGCATCCTCTATCTTGATTACTAACTCTTTCAAATATTCAATGTCCCTTGTCCTATGGGGGTCCTCCAACCAATAAACTCTTTGACCGGTGTTCTCCCATCCATGGTGCTGCAGCAGTTCAGTAGGCGTATTATTCCGAGATTCACTTACTATACCGGAAATTTTAAGATACGCTTCAGAAATTTCTTCTCCTTTACAAATCACCCCGGTTATTTCTTTAATAGCACTTTTCCATATATACTTTATAACATCATGTCCTATAGATACACTGTAACTCATAAGTTCAGCATCTTTCCTGGAGTATAGTGCTATAAAAGGAGAACCCTTCACATTCTTTTCTATTTTTCGCTTAGCTATCCAGCCCAATGGAGAAATATCCAAATTCTTTATGCCCGCTTTAGCTAAGGCTTCCAACGGTATTCCTGAAATCATTATATCTGAGAGGTCCAACATTTTATTTAAATTTTTCTGTAATGTTGCGTGGAAATTTTTGATGAACAAGGTTCTGGTGCGTAAGCGGTTGTTTCATAGTTAAATCACCCTTTCGGTGCGTTGCGGTTGGTTCTCAAAACTCTTTTTCAAAAGAGCCATCCACTTGTTGCCTTCCAAATCAACGCCTATTTTTGCCTTTAAAGCAGGGGTTAAACCGCCTATGCTTGAATGTGGCTTAATGAAATTGTAATAATTCCGATAAGCAGATGTCATTATTTCTGCACTTTCTTCATTGTCAAAACCACGCATTGTTTTTACCCTATCCCTAATCGTGCCGTTTAATCTCTCTATGCCTTGATTGTTTGTTCTCTTGTCTGTTAAGGTAACTGCCCTTATATGGCTTGTTTCTGGCATTTCTCTTTCTATGCTTTCTGTTAATGGGTGCCTTCCGTCGGTTATCAGAAATTTAGGTTGCATTTGTGCCTGTTCTCTTGCATCCGCAAAAAACCTTCTGCTGTCCTTTACTTTTGCTTTGGTTGAAACCTGCGTTGTTATCAAAAACTTTGTTTCATTATCCATAACATTCCATAGCCACTTCCACTTTCCTCCTGCCTGTATTTTCATCTCATCATGGTGCCAAATCTCTTTAAGTTCTGGCTTTAAGGTTTTGATATATTCATCAATAACTTTGCTAAATTTTTGTATTCGCCTTAATATGTTGCTATGGTCTAAACTTAAATTATAGAATTGTTTTAAGTGGTCTTTAATTCCCCTCAATGAAATTCCTTTAAAGTACAAATCTAAAATCAATGTTGTTATTTTCCCGTTGCCTTTGTATCTCTGAAAGTCTTTTTCTTCAATGAAACTTCTTTTGCATCCTTTGCACTTATATCTCTGCTTTACTTGGCTCTTGCTAAACCTCTTGCACCACCCAACTACATCTTCACAATTACAATAAGGGCATTTTGGCTTTTGTTTCACTATTCCTTTATTCTCTACTTTGACTTTATTGTTGAAGTCAAGGTAAAATTTAACTGCGTGTATATGTTTGCAGTCCATTTTCCTTTCTTTATGGTCGGGGCAGGTACATTTCCATTTGGCACCCTTTTTTATTGTGTACTCTCCGTTGCCATTCTGCGATGGGATAGTAAACGTATTTTCATCTATCTTTTTAGGCACATCGCCCTTGCTTATTATTGCATAACCCCTTACGGCTCTCATCTGTTCTGACGCATTCTTGTTTTCTAATGTTTGTTTTATATTCATTTAAATCACCTATACATTAGGTACCTACCCAACTATATAAACCTTTCGGTACCTACTACGATAAATGATTTAAATGCTTATTCGGTACCGATAAGTTTAAATACTTATAGGTACCTACCATGTTTATTATGATTTTACAAAAACAACTTTCTCGTCGGATTGGGAATACTGAATATGCTAAATATGTCATTGTTGTACCTCCAGATATAGTGAAGGAAATGAAGTGGAAAGACGGCGATGAATTAGTAATGGAAGTAAAAAAGGATTCTCTGTCTGTAACAAAAAAATCTTAATCATTTTTTGATTTAATCTTATCTTTAAGTTTTAGTAAAAAATTATTAAGTTCTAATAAAAAAGTTCCATCATCCATATAATCATTTATTGCTTCATCGTCTGTCCCAGATACTTCATCCATACCATCATTTAATAGGTCAATTGAAGAAAATTTCTTTTCATTAGTGTAATATATTTTTTGCTCTTCTTCCTTCAATTCATTAAAATTATTTGGAAAATCAGGGATAAACATAATTTGAATATCTTCGCCGACATAATTATCAAGTTTTGATTGAGAAACATATCTTACTATAAATTTTCCGATTTTAGCCATCTGCTCTATAGTCAATTCTTTATCCCACATTCTTTTGAGTAAAAAATTTGCATAGGGGCTACCAGAACCAATTGATTTATATGTTCGTCTTTTACTATCGGTATAATCTTGCGTATCAATAAAATGAAGTTCGGCAATATTATTTACCCTTACCCCTATTAATATATCCATTGAAATTTTATATCTTTCATGTAGGTTGAATATTAATCCTTCACAATCATCTATAAATTCATAAGGTCTAAAATAATAGGGTGTATCATCAAGAGTAATTTTATCATCTTTTTTCTTCATTTCCTCAAAATTCAACTGCCTTCTTTCTTCAAGAATAAAAGGTACTCTTTCACTAAATTTATCATTCATTTCCATAGTACCAGCACCAGCTACTACAATACCTAATGGTAACATCGATATTTTGTTTTGAGAAGTTATTTCTGTACCCTCAACCGCCTTTTTATCTCCAATGAATACAACCCCATCTTTGCACCTTGCACCGATTATTAGTGTCATTTTATCATAGGTACCTAATTGTCTATTTAAATCTTTCCTTCTTTTTTCTCTTGTTTTTCCATCAAGGATGGGTAGAGGCTTACCAACCATTATACACCACCCTTACTACCAACCGATAATGCAACAGAACCATGAACAATAAGCTTTAAATATCACCAATACAGCTTCAGTCTCATGGAAGGGCAGGTTTCAAGCGATAATCAGGCAATGCCTCAGATAGCCATTGCGCAGGAGGCTGTCAAAGCCACAAGAATAAACAAGATGGTAATGCACGGCTTCAAGTCCTTCGCCAAG
>CAZFEZ010000050.1:0-6292 GCA_964518225.1 uncultured Methanosarcinales archaeon
AATTCTCCAAAACTTTCTCATAATTATATTTTAAAGCCTTATTTTCAGGATGCTTCTTCAACTGATCTTCAAGAATTTTCTTTGCCTGCTCAAATTTTCCCATTGACATATAAATAACTGCAAGATTGTTTGCCGGCGAAGGATTTTCCGGATGCTGCTTCACGCTCTTCCTGAAATATTCAATCGCCCTGTTATTGTCGTTTATCTCCAAATATATTTTTGCAATCTCCGAAAAAACTAATTTATAGTTCGGATTCAGCTTCGCTGTTTTTTCAAAATACTTAAGTGCGCTGCTGAAATCGTTCCCGCCAAGAAACATTCTTGCCGCTTGGTAGTTATATCTTGCACTTTCAGGCTCGTCTTCCAACTGCTTTAAGATTATTTTTGAGTATTGCTGCGTTTTATCAGCCATTAACATGCCGTCTTTCAAAGAGCCAAAATGGTGCAAAACAGCGCCAATTTGCCCATATTTCAAATTTTTTTCATTTATGGAGTCTTCAACCAGCTCATGCACCCTGTGCCTGAACCTAAGGCCTACCCTGTTTTTGAACAGCCTAACCAATGAATTTGAGATATAGCACGGGTATTTTCTAACAATCTCAAAATCGGAATCATTTTTGACAGCGCCTTCAAAAAAATTATTGAGGTAAGACCTCTGCTCCAGCTGAAACCCAGCAAATTCGCTGGCATTATTGACTGCATTTTTTATTTTATCTAGATCCTCTTTTTCAATGATTTCATCAGCATCCAGTACAAGTATCCAGTCTTTTGTCGCATGCTTAATGCTTTCGTTTCTCGCAGCGCTGAAGTCATCAGCCCATCTGAAGTCAATAACTTTTGCGTTGAATTTCTTGGCAATCTCCTTTGTCTTGTCCGAGCTACCTGCGTCAACAATCACTATCTCATCAACAATTTGCTTTACAGAATTTAGGCATTGCTCTAGGAATTTCTCTTCATTCTTTGTTATCATGCAAAGAGATATTGTTTGATTTGGCATTTCATTAATATAAGGCGCCAAGGCCCGGATTTGAACCGAGAAGCCCTTGCGGGCAGCAGTTAGCTCGAAATCCACGATTTCGCGGACTTCACACCTAGCCTAAAGTTTCGAGACTGCCGCAATATTCCGGTTGTGAGGCTCGGTTTTGGTCTGACCTCGCCAACTGCCGGATTCTGCCACCTTGGCATATTCAAAGAATAGCCAGCTTATTTTAAACTTTGTTATACTTCTTGGCCCATAGCCTGATAACCACTGCGGAGTAGTTTTAAGAACAATAAATTTATATACAAGTTATTTTAAGTTTAGCAGCGTGGCAGTATCAACGAATCAATGTATAGAATCCGTTTTAACTATTCCTTCTAAATCACATTCTAATGGGAATATCACTGTATTTATCAACTATTCTGCAGGTCCAGTAAAATCAATTAATTTAAAACTAGATGGTGAAACTAATGGCGGAGGTAGCGTATACTTATACTCCAAGGAACAGGTGAAGGAACCAGAAAGCATAAGAAATTCTGACTTGCAATCCAAGATTAACAGTTATTTAAAAGAAAAAAAGGATTTAATAGTAATAAACCTAAAACCCGGTGTAACTTATTTAGATGTTGATAGTGAAAGTCGGTTGGTGGCTGATGTTATTGCTAATTATTTAGAAACACAAAAAAAATACACAGAAGCCCAGAAAGGGATATGGGGAGAATCATCACCACTCATGCAATTCCCTCATGCCTTAGATGAAGAAAGCGTGGCACTTTTTTATAGGTTTCTTCCTATGAGTTTAGGGGATGAAGTAACGGGCGAAAGACTATTTGGCTGGGTCGTCCTGCCAAGGGAATAAATCTCAGTGATCAATGGTTGCTCCAGCCCGGAATTAAACAGCAGTTATTGCACAACCCGTTTTATATGCCGGGCAAATTTCAAATTTTCCCTTCGCACTTCACTCCAAATGAGCCGTAGCTCAAGCTCAGGTTGAATTTCTTGCACAGAAGATTCATCACTACCAAATTTTTCTCTGAAGTGTCCTTGATTGTGCACTGCCGGAAGCCTTCATTGTCCCAGTTTGAAACCCCGTCAACTTTTCTGCAGAATGTAACGAAATCATTTGGCTTATCTATATTCACCGGCTCAGTGGCGTTCTTAATCTCATTTTCTATCTTTTTTTCCTCATCAGGGATTGTTATGAACGCCCAAAAAACGCTTGTAAGCACAATCCCAATAATCAGCGCCCCGATAAAGATGGCCCAGGCTTCCAGCTCTGAATAAGTTTTTGCCATTGATAAGTGGAAATAGAAAAGGATTTAAAAAGATTTAGTAATGCTCCTGCCGAGATTTGAACTCGGGTCACCGCCTCGAGAGGGCGGTATGATTGGCCGGACTACACTACAGGAGCAAAGGGTTAGGTTTTTGACGCCGTTTTTAAAGGTTCATGTTTTTGGCTGCAATAAGAAATGTTTATTAATATAAACATAAGGTGCTTTAAAGCTACATGCTTGAAAACGACAAATTGAGGTATAGGTCGGCAAACGCGGGAATTCGCTCGACTATAATTGGGATTACTGCGAATGCAGCCTTGGCTTTAATAAAGGGAGCGGCTGGCTTTTTCGGAAATTCTTATGCCCTTATTGCAGATGCCATAGAATCCACCTCCGACATTTTCAGCTCATTGATTGTGTGGTTCGGGCTGAGGATAGCGGCAAAGCCCCCTGATAAGGAGCACCCCTACGGCCACGGAAAGGCAGAGCCATTGGCAGCCGCGATAGTTTCGCTTGCCCTTTTCGGGGCCGCTATAATAATAATTGTACAAAGCCTGAGGGAGATAGCTGCACCCCACCATGCTCCAGAAAAATTCACACTGATTGTTCTTATTGTCGTGGTCTTAGTGAAAGAAGCGCTATTCCGGTTTGTAATCAACGTCGGTGAAAAGAATGAAAGCACTGCAGTGAAGACTGATGCATGGCACCACAGGAGCGACGCAATAACTTCCGCTGCAGTCTTTGTGGGAATCTTAATTGCGATAATTGGCGGCAAAGGATACGAAAGCGCTGACGACTGGGCCGCGATGTTTGCATCTGGAATCATCTTTTTTAATGCCTACAGGCTGCTGAGGCCTGCCGTTGCTGAACTGATGGACGAGTCCCCTTCCTTTGAAATTGTGCAGAATGTCAGGAAGATAGCAGGCTCTGTCAGGGGAGTCAAAGCCCTAGACAAGTGTTTTATCAGAAAAGTCGGATTTGGTTATTATGTTGATTTGCATGTTGTTGTCGACGGAAAAATGTCTGTTGAGCGCGGTCACAAGGTTTCCCATGATGTTAAGGACACTATCCGCAGCTCGGACCCGAGAATATCAAACATTTTGGTGCATTTGGAGCCGTTCAGAAAGGATAAGGGCAGAAGCAGATCTGGTTTCTACAAAGATTTCAAGCCTTGATTTGGCAATCCCTACATTTTTAAATGAATATTACATACCTCAACAAATGCGTAAGCTATTTTTGCCTACCTCTTTGGAAGAGGGGAAACTGCATTACAGGGATTTTTCCCAGTTTGATGTAGTCTTTGTTACAGGCGATCCCTATTACGACCATCCGCTCAGCGGAATGGCAATAGTCTCCAGGCTGCTGGACAAAAAAGGCTACAAAGTTGGCATAATTGCCCAGCCGCTGGGAGATAATGACTACACAATATGCGGCCGCCCAAAATACTTCTTTTGCATCACATCCGGGCTGCTGGACTCTATGCTTGCAAACTACACCCCAATGCTTAAGAAAAGGGGCAATGTATTGGTCCCGGAAAGATCGCTGATGGTTTACACCCAAAAGCTAAAAGAGAGCTTTAAAGGATGCATAACAATTATAGGGGGGGTGGAAGCAACCATCCGAAGATTCACCCATTTTGACTACAAAGACAATAAGCTGAGAAGGGGAATTCTTAACGACACAAAAGCTGACCTGCTCCTTTTCGGGAATGCAGAGCGCTCAATTCTTACACTCCTTGAAAGAATGGAAAAAATTAAGCTCGATTCATTTGAAAAAATAAAAGACAACCTTGGCCTCGCATCCATAGAAGGGGTGTCATTTCGGGTAAGAATGGGCGATCTAAATCCAAAAATAAGAAAGCTTCCGTCATATGAGGAGTGCACGGCCGACAAGCAGAAATTCAATCTTTTGACCAGGACATTCTATCTGCTTCCGGATGAGGCATTTAGTGAGGGATGCGGCAGCGGCTTTATACAGCACAACAGGCCCGGCCATACTTTGACTGAAAAGGAGATGGATTACATTTATGACGTTCCATTCACCCGGGAACTGCATCCTTCGTCAAGGAATTACGGGCAAAACAGAAAAATGGTTGAATACCTGAGCTCTTCAGTCGCCATTGGAAGAGGGTGCTGGGGCTCATGCTCTTTCTGCGTAATCCCCTTAGTGCAGGGAAAAGAAGTTGCAAAAAGAAGCAGGGAAAGCATTGTGCATGAAATTGAATCCCTGTACAGGGACGGAATAAGAAAAATAAATGACTTGACTTTGCCGACAATAAACATGTACGGGTCGAGATGCGCCCTGTACAAATTCGAATCGCAAATTCATTCTCCAATCATCGGGGAAGACATAACAGTTTATGACAAGAAGGACTACTGCAACCAGGAATGCGCCGGATGCAGGTATAGGGTCCTGAGCGATGATTTGTACCCCCTGCTGGAAGAAATTGAAAAATTAAACCAGAAATATGCGGACACTTCCCTTGAGCTGAGAAGCGCCATAAGGCATGACATAATCCTGGGCCAGAAAAAGCTCTTCAGGAAGATCATGCAGTTTGTCACGAGGCTGAAGATTGCTCCGGAAAACCTGAACGATGCAGTTTTAAAGCAGATGAACAAGTCCACTGCATCCGCTTTCAGGGAATTTTTGGAGGAATACAAAGAAGTGAACAGGGAGCAGAAGACAAACAAAAACCTTGTTCCCTACTTCATAGCAGCGCATCCCGGAAGCACGAGGGAAAGCATGGACGAAACAAAAAAGTTTTGCAGAGAAAACGGTATTTTCGTAAATTTAACGCAGGTGTTCACGCCAACACCAGGCACTCTGTCAACAGCAATGTATTACACGGGGGAAAACCCGATTACAGGGGAAAATGTCTATGTGCCCCGCACTTTCAGGGAAAAAAAAGACCAGAAGAACATACTGCTGGACAATGGTGAAGAACTGGCTGATGACAATGCTTGAAAAAGCAACTATTTTAAACTAGCGGATTACCTCTTTTTTATGTTTATTCCCAAGAAATACGGCCAGGGCAAAATTGACAGGTGCCCTTTCTGCCGGAAACATGCAACAAGCATGAACAGGCAAAATGTTCCGGTGTGTCCCTCCCACAAAGGCGAGGCCCTTGACAATCTGAAATGTGTCTGCGGCAATACACTTGAAATTATGAACGGCAAATTCGGAGTTTTTTTCTCGTGCACCAGATGCGGTAACATGAACCTGAGGAAAGTTTTGGAGTTCAATACAGTAAAGCCTAAAACGAAGAATGAAAATTTTTCTCAAAGGAATGAAGAAGCATTTCCAGTAAAAAGCGGAAAAATAATGACAGTGAGAAGCGATGACCCTAGATACTTCGACTAAACACATAGAGCTTAACACTTTCCTCAGGATTAACGGGGTTGCAGGCACGGGCGGTAAAGTGAAGCTTATAATAAAAACCGGCTCTGTCAAGGTAAATGGGGAAGTAGAAACAAGAAACAAAAAAAAGCTTCATTCAGGGGATGTTGTGGAATGCCTTGGAAGAGAATATGTGGTCAACGAGGAAATGATAAGGTAACCTATGTGCACTGTTAAAGCCTTCTAGCTACGAAGCGGTGAATCGTGGTTTAAAAACGAAAGATATTTATATAATTTTATATATATCATTATATAACTACATATAATTGGTGGTTAAAATGCAAAAGTTAGAAATTATACATTATCCAAACCTGAAAACGGTATTAATGGTAGAGGATGTTCTAAAGAAAGCTAATAATCCTATGACAAGAGAACAGCTAAAGAAAAAATTACCTACAAAAATAATGCATCAAACTTTAAATGTAATTCTAAAATATCTAGAAGATGGTGGAAAAGTATTGGATGGGAGAAAAGGCATTTTATGGATATACAACCCAAGCCCAAAACCGGATATACATAAAAATAAATCACCAAAAATTCAATTTCTTTCTCAGTGACTCCCGGAGATTTGCTTTTTAGAATCTGTTGGCTATAGTAAAAGGCACAAAAATTTGAGCAATAAATATGCCTTTTACTCAAAGAA
>CAZFEZ010000051.1:0-6200 GCA_964518225.1 uncultured Methanosarcinales archaeon
CCCTTGGTTCGGGATTTGAGCCTGACAGGAGCACAGAATACCACATGGACATTGTTTTTAATGCCCCCAGGCAGAAGCTCGATGTCTATGGAAAGGACAAAGAAGGCAATGTTCACTGGATACTCAAAGAAGGAAATTTTGTGGAATAAAATGTCCATTGGCAACTCATGCAGGATAATCCTAAAGGATTCTATGGACTTAAAGAAGAATGAAAGCTGCCTCATTATAACAGATTCTAAACTAAAGAATGTCGGCTTTGAATTATTTAAAAATTCTGTAAAAATCACGAAGAAATCAAAATTAATAACAATCCCAATTTCTGAATCCCATGGGGCAGAGCCTCCTAAAAATGTTGGTAAGGAAATGCTAAACTATGATGTTGTTTTAATGCCCACTACAAAATCACTGAGCCATACAAGGGCAAGAGAAGATGCAAGCAAAAAAGGAGTGCGGATAGCTAGCATGCCGGGCATTACAGTTGATATGATGAAAAGGGCGTTGAATGTTGATTTTAATAAAATAAAAGCGTTAAACAGTGAACTCATTAAAAAATTAAGCAGTAAGAATAAAATAAGAATAATGACTGAAAAAGGAACCGATATTGAATTTTATGTTAAAGGAAGGAAATGGATTGGAGATGACGGGATTTATATAAGAAAAGGAGCATTCGGGAACCTGCCTGCCGGAGAAATATTTATGGCGCCTTTGGAAGGGAAAACTACTGGCTCAATTTTTGCTGACGCGAGTGTTGGAGGTTTGGGGAAGATTGATGAAACCATCGGGATTGCTGTCGAAAGGGGCTTTATTGAATCAATCAAAGGCGGAAATGTCGCAAATAACTTTAAAAAATCATTAAAAAATAAGCTCTATAAAAATGTCGCTGAGCTTGGCATCGGCACAAATTACAGGGCAAAAATAACAGGCAATGTTCTGGAAGATGAAAAAGTGGCCGGAACCTGCCACATAGCCTTCGGAAACAACAGGCATTTTGGCGGCAAGGTGGATGTGCCCTTCCATGTTGATTTTGTAATCAAAAAGCCGACAATTTATGCTGATTGTATTTTGATAATGAAAGACGGAAAATTTGTTTGATAATCCAAACACTTTTATACTAAATAAAACACCTCAGATCTAAAATGCCAGCAAAAGAAGCAAAGCCGAAGAACGTAATTGACAGCGTGATGTACGGCTATTCAACTTCCTCAAACCAGTATGAGGACGAAAACAGGATTCTTAAGGAAACGGTCAGCAGGCTTAAAGATGAGATTGAAAGATTCAAATCATCCCCGTTAATGGTTTGTGAGGTTAAGGAGCTTTTTGGCACCACTTCCATAATTAAGATACCCAACGGCAACCAGTTCCTCGTTAACATATCAAATGACTGCGATAAGCTCAAGTCAGGCGACTTGGTGCTGGTTGAGCAGAAAAACCTCACAATTATCAGAAAAGTCCCGATAACAAGGCGCTTTAATGTTGAGAAATTTGTAATCGTTGAAAAGCCTACAGTTTCATGGCAGGCAATAGGCGGCTTAAACAGTCAAATAAAAGAAATACAGGAAGTTGTGGAGCTGCCGCTAAAAAAGCCCGAATTATTCAAAAAAGTCGGGATAACTCCGCCAAAAGGGGTCCTGCTGTACGGCGAGCCAGGAACCGGCAAAACATTGCTGGCAAAGGCAGTTGCCGCTTCCACAAATTCCACTTTTATAGAAGTTGTCGGCTCTGAGCTGGTGCAGAAATTCATTGGTGAAGGGGCAAAGCTTGTTAAGGAGATATTTGAATTCGCAAGGAAAAAAGCCCCTGCAATTGTTTTTATTGACGAACTGGATGCTTTGGCCTCAAAAAGGGTAGAGGTCGGAACTTCAGGCGAAAGGGAAGTCAATCGCACATTCATGCAGCTTCTTGCAGAGCTTGACGGCTTCAAGCCGCTGGACAATGTAAAGGTTATCGGAGCAACCAACAGGAAAGACATTCTGGACACAGCTATACTGAGGCCCGGAAGGCTTGACAGGCTGATAAACATACCAATTCCCAGCAAAGAAGCACGGCTTGATATATTTAGTATACACACCAAAAACATGAGCTTTGATAAGAACATCAATTCAGAAGCTTTAACTGCCAGAATGGAGGGATTTAGCGGAGCTGAGATAAGGGCAGTATGCACAGAAGCAGGCTATTTTGCAATAAGGAATGACAGGACATCTGTCACAAAAGAAGACTTTTTGAAAGCGATAGAAAAGGTTAAGAAGGAAGAAGAAGCTCAAGGGGAAGGCTACATTGGAATGTTTGGATGAAAAGTTTTAAATATTTCTTCAAGTGAGTTTTTATCAAAAAATCCGCACTCGCCTTTATTTACCAAATGAGTGCACACCAAAACCCATAAGAAACCTTTAAAAATCATATACAATTCTGCTCATTGTGTACGCGATGACTTCGTGAACACCCTTAGAAGCGCAAGCTGATGATATGCGGAAGTAACTACTGAGCGTACACATTCTCTTAAGGCTTGGCAGCTTTCCACATTACCTCAAAATATTTCCTGTATCCTTCTGCAATAGCCTTGTTCTTTATAACAATTGCCAAAGGCTCTTCCTCAGAAAGCAGCATAATAGCGACTTTATTCCCATAAATCCTCAGGGCAGCCCTTGAGCTGTACTGTTCCGGGATGTACCGTACTGTGCTGAGCGGGTTCTTTCTTATCCTGCCGCGCGATTCTTCATCATAAATCAGCCTTAAGGCAATCTTTGCTTTTATCCTTTTGCTGACAAAATGCCTGAAATAATGCCTCAGAATTTTTTCGAGCTGGTGGCCCGGCCCGTATCCGATATAATCATCCCCTGTCCTTATAATGTCCTCGAAAACTGTCTTCAGCCCTTCAGAACCCTTGAAAAACCTGACATCGTGCCCTTCCTGCATCGTTGTCCTTAGCTCAAGCTCCGGAATTATCCTGCTGAAATCGCCTTTTAAATCGTCAAGCTCAAACTTCTTTTCATCTATAATCTCAAGAAACCTTTTTGGGTTTACTGGACTGAACACTTTCTTGTTGTTTATTGTCACAAAGCTTATCAATCCTTTTTCCACAAGCCTTGCAAGCGAATCATAGACATTTCTCCTGTGGATTCCAGATCTTTCGGTTATATGGCCTGCCTGGGCCGTGCCTAAATCCAAAAGAGTCAAATACACCTTAGTCTCATTTTTTGTCAATCCAAGTGAATGGAATATTTCAGTATTCATGACTGCATTTAAGCCGTCAAAGTTTATAAATCTTATGGTGATTTTATACCACCACATTCGTTTATATACTTGGGCATCTAAACTCATTGAATGATTAACATTAAGAACAAAAAAAAATTCCAGATAGGAATTCTGGAGTCAAACACAATGGAAGATTTTGAGGATAAGTGAAGCCATGGAGGGGACTTAATTGCTTTTTACTTCAATGTCATTTATTTCCCCAAGGTAAAAGGGATTAATAAAAATCCCGAATAAAAGCTTGAAAAAGTAAAAATTCAGGAAACAAGGAACCTAAAATTCCAAATTATTAATCCACAACAAAATCGACGCAAATTCGATAAAACCTTGGGGAATATTGACCACATTTTACAATATTCAAGATTCTGCATTTTTTATTTTGTTTGCTGCATGCTTCTTTTACCTTGTTTACCGCCTTGTAAAATTCATCCTCATGCAAAAAGTCATAGAAGTGGATAGTGCTATTTTTCCTGGCATACCTCAAAGCCAAACCCAAAAAATTTTCCCCGCCTTTTGGCAGCGGCATAAGGATTTTGTCAAACTTCTTCTTCAGCTTAGGCATAACTTTGTTCACATCGCCGAAAAATAACTTAACATTGCTTTCTAATCTGTTTTTTTTGGCATTTTCCAGCGCATATCCGTGTGCAACCGGATTGATTTCAATTCCATAAACCTCCTTGCATTTTGTGTTTTTTGCTATAACCAGAGGATAAATCCCGCAGCCCGAAAACATCACAAGGACAGATTCACCTGGCTTTACTAATCCTGCAATCCTTTTCCTTTCAGAGGACATCCTTGCGGAGAAATAGACTTTCTCAACATCAAGCTTGACAAGAACATCGTTTTCCCTGTGTGTTGTCGCTTTTTTATTTTCACCAGCTATAACCTTTAACTTAGGGGTCCTAAATCTTCCAGAGTACTTTTTTGTTTTTTTAAGGACAGTTTTTATATGGTGGTAGTTATCCAATATTGTATTGCCGATTGTTTTTTCCCTTTTTGCCAGCTCTTTAGGAATCTCAGAGAAAATAACTATATCGCCCACTACATCAAAGGAAGACGGCGCAAATTCCAGCTCCTTCTTGGTTAGTTTATTTTTTAGGTAGTATTTTAGATTGTGTTTCATATTTTCTTTTTATAAAAATAATAAACAAGGAATATTGCCCCAGTTACTATAAACAATACCATCCAAGACAACTTCTCAGTTATTATTAAATAGCTATCAAACATCAGTATAACAATCCAGAATACTATTTCAGCCACAGAACTCAAAAAATTACTATCTTGAAAATCTTGTAGTTCTTTCTTATCCTTTAAAACACCTTCACGAAACTCTTTTGCGGATTCTAAAAGTTCTTTATGTGTATTTTTGTTTTTTACTTTAGTCATATTTTACCCGAAAAACTCCCCCAGACCTTTCTGGCTTTTGGTTTTATTTCCTTTGATCAACGCTTCTATCTGCATTTTTACCCTTTCTTCTGAAAAATCATGCTCGTCCACAAGCAGCCTCATAACCCTATCCTCGTCTATCTCTTTCCATTTTAACTCGTATTTTTCATTCACCGGAATGTTTTGTATCAAGTCAAAAACTTCTCTCCATGAAAATTCAAAAAAATCACCCCATTTTGCCTCTTTAAACAATGCCTCAAAGTCATTTCCATATCCATTTACCATCTTCAAAGCGGTTTTCGGCCCGACGCCTTTTATTCCGCCCGAATTGTAGTCAGTGCCTATAAGCATAGCCAGCACTATCAGCTGCTCCTGGCTTATTCCAAGATGCTTAAGGTTGTCTTCAAGGCTGATAATGTCCGGGCTTATTGTTTCGTAGCTTAACCTGTTAGTTTTTTTCTTCCTGCCGGCCATATTTAAGTTTCTCACTATCAGGGGAGCCTCAAAAAGCAATGCGTCCGCGTCATTTGTTGCCAGGGCAAACACATCATTATTTTTCACTATAAGTGATGCCTGGGCTTCTGCTTCAGAAGGAGCTTCCACAACAGGCAATCCAAATGCCCCTATAAGATTTTTTGCTTCCTCTATCATTTCATAGGTTAATCTGGAAGTTCTTGAAGCATACTTTCTCATCAGTTCAGCGTCATCCTTTTCCTTAGCTTTATCAAAATTTCTCTGGGCTTCAAGTTTAATCTCCTTTCTCTTTTGAAGCGTAAGGTGCTTCAGCTTTGGAGGCTCGCCGTCAAAAACAAAAGCCAGCTTTATATTTTGCTGGGTCAAGTTGGACACTCTTGTCAGCAAGCCCATTAAATGGGATGTAACATTGCCTTTTGAATCTGTCAGCAGGGAGCCGTCTCTTTGCCTTATGGAGCTTAAGAACTGGTAAAGCCACATGGGGGCGTCCACAGCCAAAACCTTGTTCTGAAGAAATTTAATATCAATCTCCTTGATAAGCAGTAATTCGGTTAAAGCTACTCCCATTTTATATCTTCTTGAAGGTTAAGTTTCTTAATTCTCTGCTTACCATATCCTGGGCCTTTGCCGACAGCTCTCCCGGTGCGATAAGGATTACCGGCAGTTTCTTGAACTGGCCCTTTACATACGCATTGCTTAAGTCAGAGTCACTTATCCTCTTCTTGTTTTTTGCTTTGCAGTAATATTGGAGATTTCCCACAACGCTTGGAATCTCAACAATAAAATCAATCTCGGAATTCTTCTTTACTGTTTCTGTGTTAACTACGCTTATCTTGTTTTTCTCAAAGAATTTCACAATATCCTTAAGAAAGATGTCTTCAGTTTCCCTCTTTTTGTATTTTCTAGTCTCTTTTTTTTCCCTCAGCTGTTTTTGAGCCTGCTGCATCGGTTTTTCTTCTGTTTTTCGCTCTTCAGCATCCTTTTTCAGCACATTATCCGCAGATTTTTCCTCTAATTTGCCTTCAACCGGTTTTTCAGCAATATCTAATTTTGATTTTATGAGCTTCTCAGATTCATCACTTCACCTATGG
>CAZFEZ010000052.1:0-4330 GCA_964518225.1 uncultured Methanosarcinales archaeon
GAACTCAATCTGCTGTTTTATTAAAGTTGTGCCTCTGATATTTTTCAGCGCAAGTGGCTGGTGCTCTCCCTTGAGCAGCAGCACTGCAACACTTATTGATTGCTCCTGCAATCCTTTCTTTAGGAAATACTCTATTGCCTGCGACCGGCTTCTTATGACAGACTTGTCCACTTTTGAGTCTATCAGCTTCAACAGTGAATTGTCAACAGATATTGCTATTTTTGATTTGCTCATTTTTGATAGTATCAAAAACTGCGGTTTTTGGGGCTTTCGAAATGCTGGTGCATTTTTGACAGTATTACTAAGTAGGAGAAAGTATTACTTTATATAAATTTATATCCTCCAGTATACAATTATAAACCAAAAAGTTTATAAATAGGTATGAAAAAGTCATACTTAGTGTTAAAAATGAAAGACGGCGAAAATTCCAAAGAAGGCCAGATTAGGTTTTTAGCAGATTTCAAAGGAGAGAAATATGAACATCTTTGGGGCTATGAATTATGGATCGAGAACAACGAGAAGTATTGCAACAAGCTTTTGGTTTTGCATGAAGGATTTGAATCAAGCTGGCATTACCACAAGCGCAAGGATGAGACATTCATAATCCTTGAAGGCCGCGTTTCACTGACTTACGCAAATGGCCCAGATGCCCCCAGCCAGACATTAATTTTGGATAAAGGGGGCAAATTCAGGTTAAAACCCTCGGTTATTCATTCGTTTAAGTCACTGATGCCCAAGAGCACTGTTATGGAGATATCAACAACAGATGACGGCGACAATGTAAAATTACGCCCTGCAAGAAAATTGACTGAAGAATAAGTGCCCAAAACACAAAAATGCTAGACTTCAAAAAAATAAAGACAATCCCAATAAAACAGAGAAAGAATAAGGTTAAGCTGAGTGATTTGGTTAAGCCGGAGAATTCCAAGGCAGCCGCAAGTTCCAAAGATTTTGACGAATTAGTTAAAAAGATAATTATTGCGCACAAAAACAAAAAGCAGATTATTTTGATGATGGGCGCCCATGTGATAAAAACCGGAATGAGCCTATTAATAATAGATTTGATGAGAAAAGGAGTTATAAAGCATATTGCAATGAACGGCGCAGGCCCTATTCATGATTTCGAGCTTGCTTTAATCGGAGAAACATCTGAGTATGTTGAACAAACAATTGAAGACGGCACATTCGGAATGATTGAGGAAACGGGAAAGATTCTGAATGACGCAATAAAGGAAGGCGCAAATAATAATCTTGGATTAGGGTACTCCATTGGCAAAAAAATAAATGATTTAAACCTACCAAACAAAGAATACAGCATTTTGTATACTGCCAATAAGCTTAATATACCAATAAGTGTGCACGTTGCTATAGGCACTGACATAATACACCAGCATCCAAGCTGTGACGGCGCTGCTGTGGGAAAAACAACTTATAGCGACTTTAAAACATTTGCAGAAAGCGTGAGCAGGCTCGAAAAGGGGGTTATACTAAACATTGGCTGTGCAGTGATACTTCCGGAAGTTTTTTTGAAGGCGTTGACAATTGCAAGGAACCTTGGGTATCAAGTCAGTAACATAACTGCCGCAAACTTTGACATGACAGACCATTACAGGCCAAGGGAGAATGTCGTGCAAAGGCCGACTTCACTGGGAGGCAAAGGATTTACCATAATCGGAAGGCATGAAGCAACAATGCCTTCACTGCACAGGAAAATAATTGACGGCATTGATTCAAAGCCGTTAAAATAAGCCCAAAAAAATAAATAATAAAAACAAGATGAAAATGAAACGGCCTTTATTAAGAATACTTGAAAATTTCAAAAATAAAAAGATTCTTGTTGTAGGAGATATAATGCTTGACAAGTATATCTGGGGGGAAGTTTCAAGGATAAGCCCGGAAGCGCCTGTGCAGGTTGTCAATGTAAAGAAAGAGACTTATGCGCCGGGAGGGGCTTCCAATGTTGCAAGCAATGTGTCTGCATTGGGCGGAAAAGCCTTTATGCTTGGGCTGGCGGGGAATGACGAGGCAAAAGAAATCCTTCTGAAAGAGCTGAATAAAAGAGCGGTAAACACAGACGGCATTTTTGCTGACAGGGACAAGCCCACAACACAAAAGGTCAGGATTGTCGGAAGAGGCCAGCAGTTGCTGAGGGTTGATTACGAGGACAGGGAGCATATGCACAGGGACATTGAAAATTTTTTGATTAAATTTGTCGAGAAGAAAATTAAGGAAATAGACGCTGTTGTAGTCTCGGATTATGCGAAAGGTGTTGTAACTGAAAAACTTATTGAATTTCTTGCCGGGGCTGCAAAAAAATCAGGCAAAGCTGTTATAGTGGATCCGAAGCCTGCACACATGGCGCTTTATTCCGGCGTCACGCTGATAACCCCGAATAATGCAGAGGCAAGCGAGATGGCAGGCATTGAGGAAGGAAACGACGAAGCTGTCAGGGCAATTGGACTGAAGCTTTTGAAAGCGCTTAATACCAATGTTCTGCTGACAAGAGGGGAAAAGGGAATGTCATTGTTCGAGAAAAACTGGGGAGTCACCCATATTCCTGCAAAGGCAAAGGAAGTCTACAGCCTGATAGGCGCAGGAGACACAGTTGTTGCCACAATAGCGCTTGCAGTTGCATGCGGCGCGAGCCTGAAAGAAGCCGCTACACTGGCAAACATAGCGGCCGGAATAAAAGTAGGCAAAATAGGCACTGCTTCGGTAAGCATAGACGAGATAAAAAAAGAAATAGAGAATTTATGACAAAGGCGGTTTTCATTGACAGGGACGGCGTTTTGGTTGAAGACAAGGGCTTTGTGCACAAGCTGGAAGATTTTAAATTAGTCAAAAATGCTGCGGAAGGCTTGAAATTACTGAAAGGCTACAAGCTTTTCATAGTTACAAACCAGTCAGGAATTGGAAGGGGTGCCTACAAGCTTGAGGACTTTTTGAAATTCAACAACCATTTAATAACGGCATTAAAGAGGCATAATATAAAAATTGAAAAAACTTATTACTGCCCGCACGCTCCGGAAGAGGATTGCGAGTGCAGAAAGCCAAAGACAAAGCTTTTGAATAACGCTGAGAAAGAGTTTGGAATTGACCTGAAAAAGTCTTTTGTTGTTGGGGACAGGAAAAGCGATATGGAATTGGGAATCAACTGCTGTTGCAAAACAATATTCATTGCCAATAAAAAGAATAATGAAGTAGAAACTGGCATCACTGCCGATTATTTTGCGAAAGATTTGACGGATGCTGCGAAGTGGATATTAAAAAATGACAATCGATAAGAAAATCAAAACATTAAAGGAGCTTATTCCAATAGTGAAAAAGCTAAAAAAACAGAAGAAGAAAATTGTGACAACGAATGGTGTATTTGACATTCTTCATTTCGGGCATGCCAAATATCTTGAAGATGCTAAAAAGCTTGGAGATATTTTGATTGTCGGAGTTAACACAGATGCTTCTGTAAAGCGGATTAAAGGCCAGCAAAGGCCAATAAACGGTGAAAAATCCAGAATTGGGGTTTTAGCAGGGCTTGAAAGCGTTGATTACGTCTTCTTGTTTGATGATGAAAATCCTACAGGTTGGGTTGCGGAAATCAAGCCGGATGCCCATGCTAAAGGCGGCGACTATGGGATAAGCCAGATAATTGAAAGGCATGCTGTTGAAAAGAATGGCGGAAAAGTTATATTGATTCCTACGCTCAAAGGCTATTCTACCACCAGTTTAATAAACAAAATTCTTTCTATTTACAGAAATCAATAGTTTTTTAAAGATTTTTTACATTCGTGATGTTAAGATGAAGGTCAAGATTTCACAGGCATTATTCATAGTTTATATTATCCTTATTTCTTTGATTACAAAAAAAATACAATTGCCGGCGATTGTCCTTTTCATAGTGATATTTTTAGCATTTAATTTGTTTAATAAGGTTAAATCATTTGAAAATCTGGCGTATATTGCTGCAGCATTGGCTCCTTTTCCAAATTTGCTGTACATATTCCTTATTCATCTGCCCTTTGCAGTATTTGGGCTTCTGCTCGAGAAAAGGAATTTCATAAAAAGCTATATTGTAGGATTTGCCGCCTCACTTCTTCCGACCCTGCTGATTTATACATCTGCAAATTATTTGGGGATGAAACTTAATTTTTACATTATTTTGATGTTTTTCTATGCGCCAGTCATGCTGGCACTGGCCTTGATCACTAAGAAAAAGAGGGATTTTGATTTTATCAATGTCAGTTTTCAGGATTATTTGATTATACTGGCTGTTTTAACTGCAACTGTTTTTGTAGGCATAAATATAGTCAACAACCACAGCCTGTTCATATCA
>CAZFEZ010000052.1:4415-6089 GCA_964518225.1 uncultured Methanosarcinales archaeon
TTAGTGTTCTCGCATCTGGCATTCATAAACATTCTGCTTCCGTTCATTGATACCATAACCTTTTACAATTTATTCTCGCTTTTCATACTGTTTTTATCCGCAATGTCCCTGTGCGCTTTGATTATTTCAATTCTAAACGGATTTTTTGAAGACGATAAAAGCAGGATTCTGAATACTTCAATTGTCATTGTTGGAAGCCTGCTTATTGGGCTGCATTTTTATTTTGTGCAGCTGCTGGAGAGCTTCAAGCAGTTTTTCGCTTTTCCTATAAATTACCTGATATTTTCTGTTATGCTTGAAAGGCCAAGAAAAATCCAGGAGATGCTACTTGTCTTCTACATGGTTATCTTAACATTCGTAATCCATACTCCGCACGGTGTTGGCATTGTTTTGATGTCTTTTTCGATGCTATGTTTGATTATTCTGGATACTCATTTTTCAAAGGAAATTACCGGCGTAAAACATTGGCTTTTAGCCAACAAATTCAGGATAATCGGCGCTTTGCTGGTTTTAGTTTTGATTCCGGCTTTTTATATATTGCCCACTTTCATATTCAAGGATTTTCTGGAGGGCCATGAGGGTATAAATTTTCAAAAGTTCGGAAGCGCTTCAGCCGGCTATGTTATTGGATTCGTAAAAGACGGCAACCTTGTTTCACTGAAGTATCCTGACGTTAACAGGAATGATGACAAATTATTTGGCCCCGTCATTTCAATCTTTGGACTGCTGTCCTTGGCTGCTGTGCTTGCATTGTTTTACACTTCAAAAATACTGAGCAATTTCAGGCTGTTCTCTGGGGCGTATTTTCTGCATTTTATGCTTTCGGCTATCCTAATCAATATCCCTATGATGGGGAGCCTCGAGTACGGGTACAGGACTGTAGCAACATATTTTTTGATTTTGCTCGCTGTATCGATATGCGCTTTCATAATGCTGCTGAGAAACAGGTACTTTAAGATTTTTCTTGCCGTTCTTTTGTTTATTGGGCTTATTCATATGCTCCCCCTCGCAAAGAAAAATATAGAGAATATACATAAAGAAGAGCTTATATCTGGAAAAAACTTTGCCGGAGAGATAAATTTCATAAAAAATCTGCCAAAAGACGGCAGGATAATAACTTACGGGATTTTTGCAAATGCAGTTGATCCCGGCATGGCCTCATTAACTGGAAAATATTTTTCCAGATTTCACTTAACAGAGTACGCGCGCTCAAGGTCCATCTATGCAAAAATACACAGCGAGCACTCCTTTGGCCAGACAGACAGCCTGACGTCAATGTCCGGAGCTGAATTATCAAACTACCTCAGACTTGGGGGCTACAAGTATGTTTTCCTGCACGCCGGCCATCCTGTGGGAAATCTTGTGGCAAGCCAGATTTATCCAAATTTTTCCTATCCAATATACCAAAACCAGGCCCTTGCGATGCTTGTTGTTAATGGAACAAATTATGCCGAGAGGATAAGCTTGATGAAGATTATTGAAGATGATGCATACAAAAAACCCGATGGGTATAGATATGTGACATTAAGCAGCCATTACAGCTTAGATAAAAATGTCCCATATTCCGAAAATGCTGCAGAGCCCGTGCCGCTTGAATTTAAGATTTTAAGCCCCACATCGATTGAAATTTACGGTAACTTTAAGGACAATGAATGGGTAACTTTCAAAGAGACC
>CAZFEZ010000053.1:0-767 GCA_964518225.1 uncultured Methanosarcinales archaeon
TCACAATCTAAGTGATCAGTTAGAAAGAGAATTAGAAAATAAAGGAGTTAACTTAAACTGGGAATAAAAATCTTATTCTTCCAAACCGCAACCTTTTTATTCTAAAACTTTAATAGCCTAAACTTATGAAAGAAGGCGCGTATATCGGAGCGTTAGTCGCTTTGCTTGTTTACGTTATGCTGCCTATCTACGGGCCTGACGGGACTCCTGCAAGCGTGATACCTACAGGAAATGTGATTTCAAGCACTACAGGATTCAGCACTTATGTCAGCAATCTTCCGTTCAGCACAGTCGTCTTTTTTTCTTTGGAAATACTCGGAGTTTCTCTTGGAATTGTATCTCAAATGGTCCTAAGGAAAGTCCAGACTCAGTAGTTCTTTAAATGTATAAGCGAACTATTGGGTGGGCCAAGAATTCGCCGAAGGCATATTTATTTTTAATAATTCAGATATAATGTTCTTGTTCTTCTTGCCCTTGCCAATAGGGCGCGTTCAATATATTCAATCAACAATAAAAATTTAAAAATCCAAATTCTAATCTAAAACTTTAAATATAAACAATAAAATTAACAGTTTATGGATATTGAGAGCAGAATAGACCTGGTAAAGCAGGTTGGGGAGGAAATAATAACAGAGGAAGAGCTAAGGCACTTACTAAAAACAAAAGAGCATCCGACAGCTTATGATGGCTTCGAGCCAAGTGGAACAGACATTCACATTGCGCAGGGAATTCTAAGGGCAATAAACATCAACAGGATGACAAAGGCC
>CAZFEZ010000053.1:777-6016 GCA_964518225.1 uncultured Methanosarcinales archaeon
AATAAAATTCAAGATGCTGGTTGCAGACTGGCATGCATGGGCAAACAACAAGCTAAGTGGTGATCTGGAGAAAATACAGCTTGTTGGAAAATACCTTATTGAAGTCTGGAAGCACTGCGGCATGGACCTGAAAAATGTAGAGTTCATATGGGTCAGCGATTATGTAAGGGAGCCGGAATACTGGAAGAAGGTCATGCAGGTTGCAAGAAACTCAACAGTGAAAAGAATCGTAAGGACAGGCCAGATAATGGGAAGGAAAGAATCAGATGTCCAGCAGGCTTCTCAAATACTCTATCCCTGCATGCAGGCAGCTGACATATTCCATTTGGGGGCTGACATATGCCAGTTAGGAATGGACCAGAGGAAAGTCAATGTATTGGCAAGAGAGCTTGCCCCTTCTCTGGGATTAACAAAGCCTGTTGTTGTGAGCCATCACATGCTAATGGGCTTGGGAGAGCCTCCAAAAGAGCAGGATGAAGACCGGATTCTAAAATTAAAAATGTCAAAAACCAACCCGGACAAGGCAATCTTCATGAACGATTCAGAAGACGAAATCAGGAGAAAGATTGCGAAAGCTTACTGCCCCGCAAAGATCACAGAGGAAAATCCAATGCTTGAGTACTCAAAATACATAATCTTCGAGAAATTCAGCACAATTGAAATAAAAAGGCATGAAAAATTCGGAGGAGATTTGGTCATAGAAAATTATGCGGAACTTGAAGCTCTTTACAAAGAAGGAAAAATCCACCCGATGGACCTGAAGAATGCAGTTGCTTTCTACATAAACGAGATGGCAAATCCCATAAGGGAGGCTTTTGAGAAAGACGAAAGGTTAAAGAAACTTCTACATACTATAAAAAAGTTTGAAGTGACTAGGTAAAGAATTAGTACACAACTCTAATTGGGAATAAATAAGCCAGTATAAAAAATATACAAACTGCGGAAACCAAAGATATTATTATTGATAAATAAACATTTAATCTGATTTTCTCTTTTTTGTCGAGGTAAAACAATAGAAAAAATAATCCCATACCAATAAAAATAGAAACAAAAATATGTAATTTTAGGACGCGTAATTCACTGTCAAAAATCGTATAATACCTACCTACAGGACCAAAACATCCTGCATTTTTCCCAGGAGGCGGGCAACCTTGGTGGTAATCAATAAAGCCCATATATCATAATTGATGAGCAAGTATTTAATTATTTCTATAACTTCAAACTATTTCTGCTCAATTACCACCAAAGTATAGTTCTGATTCAGATATCTTATTGCAACCCTTTTCACTTCTTCAACTGAAACTTTCTTTACATTCTGCAGGTAAGAATAAAAAAGCTTGGCATCCTTTATTGACTCCCAAAAAGCGAGATTGTCGGCATGGTGCAGGTTGTCCTCTGTCTGCAGAGCATTATTCCCCTCGATGTAGGTTTTCGCCTCTTCAAGGTCTTTATCGGTTAATGTTTCAAGCCTTTTGAACTGCTCAAGAATAATCTCTTTCGCCTTCTCTATGTTTTTCTTATCCAACCCGGTATAAACCGCAAACATTCCATAGTCAGATTCCATTTCGTTATTGACTCCAACCTGGTAAGCAAGCCCTCTCTTGTTTCTTATTTCGTCAAAAACCCATCCTGACTGCCCCCTTCCAAGAATTGCCGTTATTACATCAAAAACAAAGCTATCCTTGTGAAGCCTGGAAACTGTCTTGTAGCCCAGCACCATATAAGAGTTTAGAGTTTTCTTTTTCTCAACAAATTTTTTGATTTTGATCTGGAGCGGCTCATTCACAACCGGCCTTGTAATCAGCTTTCTGGGCTTGAGCTTTCCAAAATACTTCCCAATCATCTCCCAAACATTGCTGACATTTCCGGAAACTGAGATTATCATGTTGTTCGGGATATAATGCGAGTAATAATAATCAGCAACTTGTTTCCTGTCAAGCGCCTTAACAGTCTCTACGCTTCCGTAAGTCGGGTTT
Organism: uncultured Methanosarcinales archaeon; assembly: GCA_964518225.1. Classification (GTDB taxonomy): domain Archaea; phylum Nanobdellota; class Nanobdellia; order Woesearchaeales; family GW2011-AR4. The sequence goes on from CAZFEZ010000053.1 coordinate 2,754, forward strand.
TTTGCTGGGTGCATGTCAAACAATACCCTCTGGAACAGTATCCACTGGTGAAGCCTTGGATCATCTGTGACCATATTAATCTCTTTCAAAACTACCTGCTTTTCCTTTTCGAGTATCTTCCCATCAAAAAGCGGATTGGCAACCATGTCGGACAGTATGTCCAAGGCAGTTTCAAACCTCTTGTTGATTATTTTTATGAAGAAGGCAGTCCTGTCGCCCGTCGTGTATGCATTGAACTCGCCGCCATATTTCTCGATTTCATTTGCAATCTCCCTGCTGTTCCTCCTCTTTTTGGTGCCTTCAAAGAGCATGTGCTCCAGAAAATGCGCCAGCCCAAGAGTCTTTTTATTCTCAAAATTGGAGCCAAACTTGAACATGACTTCCACAGCCACCGATTTCGAGTAATTTTTCTCAAAAACGACCGTAATTCCGTTTTTAAGCCTGAATTTTTGCATAAAATAGAAAAAACTTTAAATGGTATATAAGATTTTTGAATTGGAATGAAAATAAGCGAACTGAGGTCAATTTTGCTGAAGAAGGGGGCAGATGCAGCTCTGTTCTACAATTCCGATTCAGCAAAAATTAACCCAAACATGTTTTACTTTTCTGGCTACAAAGGGCTGGGCGCATTAGTCATTCCGTCCAAAAAACCGCCATTCCTTATCGCTCCCGGGATGGAATTCCAGCGGGCAAAAAAATCTATGATTAAAAGGGCGTATTCAATGGAAAAGAAGAAGTTTTTCGAATCGATTTACTGCACTATAAAAAAAAATAAATTGGGAATAAGGACCATTGCAATAGATAAAAACAATTTTACATTGAATTCCTACTGGCATTTCAAAAAGCAGTTCAAAAAAGCCAAAGCAGTGGACTTGGCGCTGGGCTGCTTTAAGTTAAGGATGATAAAGACACAGAAAGAAATAAAATTCCTGAGAAAATCATGCAGCTGTGCTGATGAAATCCTGCAAAAAGCCATCAGGAATTTTAAGGATTTCAGGACAGAGTCAGAAGCGGCGGCTTTTCTGGAATACGAGGCAAAAAAGCTAGGCCTGGAGCTTTCCTTCAGCCCGATTGTGGCATCCGGAAGCAATGCGAGCATGCCGCACCACGAGCCGTTGAATGCGAAAATAAAAAAAGGCTTTTGCGTCCTGGATTTTGGCGTAAAATACAAGGGATATTGCTCGGATATGACCCGGACAGTCTATGTCGGCAAACCGGGCAAAAACGAAGAGAAAATTTACAATATGATTTTGAATGTGCAAAAAAGCTCAATTAATCAGATAAAAAACAACAAAAAATGCTCTGAACTGTACAATTTTGTAAACAAGAGCTTAGGCAAATATCAAAAATATTTCACGCACGGGCTTGGCCACGGAGTTGGCGTGGAAATACATGAAATGCCGAATTTATCACTCAATTCAAAAGACAGGATAAAAAACAGCATGGTTTTCACAATCGAGCCCGGCATTTATATCCCAAGAAAATTCGGGATAAGAATTGAAGACACCATCCTGTTTAAGAATAAGCCCGTAGTTCTGACAAAAACATCAAAAGATTTATTAATAATCTAATTAAACTTTATTTATGAAATATAATGAAAAAAAATTTTATTCTGCTGTTGACGATTATAAAAAACGCCTGAATAATGCAAAAAATAAAAATTTCTTCATAATCTTTGACATAAGCAACAAGGAAGCTTTCTATTCAATAGCTCCCTTGTCAAGGGCTTTGCACGAGCTCGGGGCGGATGCAAGCTGCATTGGTATAAATAAAAAATCAGAGGGCTTGGAAGCTTTAAAAGATGTCTGGAAGGCTTTTGAAGAGCATGAAAAAGGCATAAAAAATAAAAAAACAGAATCCTTGGCAGAGTTTATTGAAGAGGTCGACAAAAAAGCAAAAGGTGAATTCAAAAAACTGTTCAAAAAACCTGAATTTGCGCTCGAAGCAGAATCTAGCAAGTTTACAGGCTCTTTGGAACTGCCTTTCCACACAGAATGGCTTAAGGACTACAGGATGAAGGAGCTGATGCAGACAGCACAAATTCTTTGGAGGGATGTTTACGCTTTAAAAAAAGGTGAGGGGGTGGGTATTGGCTTTTCGCTGATACCTGCTCCAAATTTAATAGGGCACCCTTTGGAAGACTATCTTGACTCATACTCTATAATATGGGCAATGGCGCAGACAGCAAAAAAAACAGCAGAGCCGATAATGAATGCCTACACATTCAGGGCTTCGATGCTTGAAAAAAGCGAGAGAATATCAGATTTAAGGGCTACTTTGCTCGGATGCGAGCTTTCAAAGGATATTGATGAAGATATATTTAAAAAATACAAAAAATTGTCAAATTTGTCAACGCTTGATAGGCTCAAGCCGATTGATTTGTCATTTTCAATAAGCGCAAAAGGATACCCCGGCAAGCATCTTTTTGGGGAAGTGATCGGCTATCCGTCGCCAAACAAAAAGACAAGATGGCTCACACCCGGCCAGATTATCTACAAGCTTGATTTCTACCCGCAGACAAAATATGACGGCAGGGACCCAGTTGCAAGAGTGGCCTTTACAGAGACAATACCAATAGACATATTTATCGAAACAAACTTGGTGGACTGGAGTGACATAAGGGCCAGAAACCAGAAATTGAAGGACAAAATGGACAAGTGCGACGTTATTTATGTTGAGGGCAGGCTCAAGGAAAAATATACAACAAAACTTGAAGTCGGATTGGTCAAGGAAGACGGCTCAAGAAGATGGGTCAGGCGCTCTGACACAGATGTGCGGGAAAAGATAAATCGAGATTATCTGAAGATGACCGGGATAAAAGCAGGCTGCATGGGAAATATCCCCGGCGGAGAGGCTTTTGTAACACCAGAATACCTTAAAGGAACATTTGTCGGGGATGTTGTTGTGCATGTTGACCAAAGCTATCCCTTGAGCGACAAAAATGCATTAATTGTTGAATGTTATGGAGACAGCTACAAAATAGTTGATGGTCCAAAAGAAATAATACAAAAAATAAACAAAAGAAAGGGCGAATCAATGAAAATGCTGCTTGAATCAGAAAAAAACAAAAGCTTGCCGCAGGAAATAATTGATTTGAAAAAGAAGAACTTCGAGAGGGTTGGGGAATTTGCAATCAACACAAACCCAAAGGCAAGGCTGTGCGAATATTTAATTGTCAACGAAAAAATAGCGAAGATGATGCACATCGCCCTTGGTTCGGGATTTGAGCCTGACAGGAGCACAGAATACCACATGGACATTGT
>CAZFEZ010000054.1:0-5991 GCA_964518225.1 uncultured Methanosarcinales archaeon
CTCAAGAAAAATTTCTATTGATAGTGAAGGGAAAATTGGTTGGATTTATTACCCTAAAAGTGTAGATGAAAGGATAAAGAATAAGCATTTGTTTTGGTCGTCTGGTTAAAAATGAATTTTCGAAGAAAGAAATCTATTAATAAAGTTAAATATAAAACAGTCATAAAAAAAGCTGTAAATTCTTATGTAGAAATAATGGAGAAATTTGATGAATTAGGAATTTCTAAAAGTGAAGAATTAACTGGTGCTCTCGGAGAATACTACTGCAAAGAATTGTTTGGCATAGATCTTGTTAATGATTCTGTTAATACAGGATTTGATGGTTTTTATAAAAATAAAAAAATTGAAATTAAGACAAGGACGTTTAATAGTATGTATTTCTCTATAAGGAAGAATAAATTAAAGTTATTTGATTGGGCATTTTTTGTTATATTAAACCCAGATTATAATTTGGCGGATATATTTGCTGTTTCTCGTTCGGTTATATCTAAAAAGATTAATAAACACGGTACATTTACATTAAGTGGTAAATTAATTAATGCAAATCCAAAAAGGATTAAACATATTTATCATGATAGAAAGTACTCGACATATAAATCAAAGTAAGGTCTTCAAAGAAGATAGAAACTATTATAAAATTCTTTCAACTCAAAGAACCAGTTAAAAGAAAAAGTTAGTATAAAATACCAATTTATGCGAAGATAACAAAGCTAAATTTTCGGTGATGAACCAAGTCGGCGGTAAAAAACTTCTGCCTAACGAACGTTTTACGAACTTTTAACCGATAATAGAAATTTATTTAAGGTTATCACGTGCTATTTCAAATTCCCCCTCAGCTTTTCAGCCTCAAGAATCTTCCTTACTGCGTTGATGTAAAGGGCAGTCCTTATATCGCATTTGAAGTCAGCGCAGACTTTGGACATCTCTCTTACAGCATCTGTCATGTATGTCTTGAGCCTTTCAAGCACAACTTTCTCGCTCCAATAATAGTTCTGGGAGTTCTGCACCCATTCAAAATAGGAAACAACCACGCCGCCGGCATTTGCGAGGACATCCGGTATCACAACAAGTTTCTTGCCGAGCAGTATGTCGTCCGCTTCGGGAGTTATCGGGCGGTTGGCCATCTCAAGGACAATCTTAGCCTTTATTTTATCTGCATTTTTCTTTGTTATTTGGTCTTCAAGAGCTGCCGGGATAAGCACATCTGTATCCAGCTCAAGAAGCTCTTCGTTTGATATGCCTTTGGAATCTTTGAACTTTGCAAGATGCCCTGTTTTCTCCTTGAAGGCCATAACCTCTTTAATGTCGAGGCCTTTTGAATTGTAAATTCCGCTTTGTGAATCGCTGACAGCAATGACTTTATAGCCCCACTCATTCAGTATTCGGGCAATATTCATTCCAACGTTGCCAAATCCCTGCACTGCCACGCTTGTGTCGGAAGGCTTCAGCTTAAGCTTGTCTGCAAACTCCAGCAGAACATAAGCCCCGCCCATTGATGTGGAAAAGTCTCTTGCTTTTGAGCCAAGCAGCGCAATCGGCTTTCCGGTTATTGCAGCTGGGGTGTGCCTTCCTTCAAGCTTTTCATATTCATCGAGCATCCATGCCATTATGTTGGCGTCAGTATTCACGTCGGGAGCGGGGATGTCTATGTTGGGCCCGATGAAATTATAAGTTTCCCTTATGTAGCCCCTGCTTATTCTCTCAATCTCGTAATCAGAAAAACGCTTTGGGTCAATTGTTATGCCGCCCTTTGCACCGCCGTAGGGTAGGTTGACAACAGCGCATTTCAAAGTCATCAAAAAAGCAAGTGTTTTTATTTCCTCAAGGTTGACCTCAGGATGGAACCTTATGCCTCCCTTTGTTGGGCCCCTAGCATCATTAAACTGGACCCTGTAGCCTGTGAAGTACCTTATATCACCGGAATCAAGCCTTACAGGATAGCTGAAAGTAAGAATTCTTTTAGGTATTGTAAGAATGTCAAGCTCTGCCTGCCCAAGCTTCAGGATATTTGCAACCTTATCTATCTGGTTATAACAATTTATGCATACGTTGTCTTTTTCCATAGAACCACGATTTTATAAGCTTAGGGCTTTTTTCAAAGCCTCTTTGTCGTAGCCGACTATGATTGTGCCGTTTATGTCAGTTACAGGAACTCCAAACTGGCCCGATTTCTCGAACATTTCGTTCCTTGCTTTTTCATCCACTCCAACATTTACATCTTCAAACTTCACATTATTGGCCTTTAAAAATTCCTTGGTTTTGACGCACCAGGGACAGGTACTTGTGCTGTAAACCTTCACTTTGTTTGCTTTTGCCATTTGGTCCATTCACCTCAATTATTATTAATTAAAAAACAACCAGCAGCATCCTTTGTTTTTTCCCACTTTTACAACCTCTGTGTTTTTTTGGATATTCCTATTTAAAAATCAATTGGTTTGTAGCTTTCTCATTTAATAATGTTTCTTTTTTGTGCAGCAGATTGCTTGCACACTAACTAATAATCGAAATTATTAAATATAACAAAAATACCCAGCTTACCAGTAAAATCTTAGGGGGTGTGAATATGGCAGACAGGAAAGTAGCGGACTGCAGGGAATTTCCAAGCGAAAAGAACTGCTCGCTTACCATTGCAGGAACGGAAGATGAAGTAATGAAAGTGGCTGTTTGGCATGCAGTCCATGACCATGGGCACAAGGACGTCCCGGAATTGCACAGGCAAATCAAAGACATGCTTAAGGACGAGTAAGCAGGTTAAGTAACAGGTAAGTAAAATGACTTATGTTTTGGTTAGGCATAAAGTTAAAGACTTCGATAAATGGAAGCCTTATTTTGACGAGCATGGTGTTGTAAGGCAGGCAACAGGCTCAAAAGGAGGAAAGGTTTTCAGGAATGCCGAGAATCCAAACGAGGTTTTCATATTGCTCAGATGGGACAGCCTGCAGAATGCAAAAAAGTTTTCCCAGCTTGAAGATTTGAAGGAAGTCATGATGAAGGCAGGAGTCACTGACAAGCCTGATGTTTATTTTGCTGAAGAAGCGGAAGAAGTTGGGTTTTAATTTCTTATGAAATATCTCTTATTCGGGACAGCGGGAATTCCATTAAGCTCGAACCCAAGGACAACCGGCGATGGGATCAGGCACGTCAAAAAGCTTGGACTGGGGGCGATGGAACTTGAGTTTGTGAGGAGTGTAAACATAACGAAAGAAAAGGCGCCAGAGATAAAAAGAATAGCTGAAGAAAACAGTATTGTATTGACTTGCCATGCGCCCTATTTTATAAATCTTAATTCTTTAGAGAAGGCAAAAATAAAGGCAAGCATTGAAAGAATATTAAATTCTGCCCGCATTGCAAACTTATGCGGAGGATATTCTGTTTGCTTTCATTCAGGATTTTACATGGGAATGGACTCTAAAAGAGTTTATGACACAGTAAAGCACAATATGAAAGAGATTGTTTCAACTTTGAAAACAGAAAACAATGGAATATGGGTAAGGCCTGAGACAACAGGCAAGGAAACCCAGTTTGGAAATGTTGATGAAATTCTGCAGTTAAGCCAGGAGCTTGATAATGTAATGCCGTGTGTTGATTTTGCCCATTTCCACGCAAGAACAAACGGAAAATACAATACATACCAAGAATTTGCAGGAATTCTGGAAGCGATTGAGAAGAAGTTAGGAAAAAAAGGGCTTGAGAACATGCATATACACATAACCGGGATTGCATACGGCCCAAAAGGGGAGAAAAACCACCTGACACTGGAAGAATCCGACTTGAAGTATGAAGAATTGCTAAAAGTTCTTAAAGACTTTAAGGTAAAAGGCATTGTTATTTCCGAAAGCCCGAATATTGAGGAGGACGCGATGCTGATGAAGAGAGTATACCTTAAGGCATAGCGTATGGCGTGAACTTTAAATAAAAAATTTAAAAAAAAAGAAAAGCCCTATTTACCAAATTTCTGAGGGAACTGCTTCATTATGCCGTCTGTTAAAGTGTCCGCCAATCCAAGGATGTGGTTGTGCACCTTGTCATAATCGGCAACACTTGCTTCATAATCCCCAGTTAACTGAGCAACTGCCTCTGAAAGCGTTAAATCTAGATGCATTTTCATGCCCTCCCTCATAGCACTCAATGGCCAGTTACTCGGATTTGCGGAGGCAAGAAAGGCAGCGATATCATTTGCATTGTCGTACCAAGCTTTATTTGCATCAGCCAACTTCTTTTGGTCTCCTGCCTTAGCTGCAGATAGGATCTCAACAGCGCCGGCAATATGGGTTTTAAGCAATGCTGTCAGCTTATTTCCAGCGTCGTCGCCATAGTACAACTTAATTGCATTGCCTATATCCTCCTGATTCCTTAACAAACGAGCTGCCGTTAAGTCCGTACCAGAAAGATTTCCGGCAGCTTCAATTATATACAGCCTTGTCCATGTAATGTGATCTTCCCAAAGTTTCCTCATGCCCAGCCTTAGCTCCGCCTCTTCCTGGGTTATCTTGTTCTTCTGAAGGGAAGTAATTTGCGATTGAAGACTCGATATTTGCTCATCTTTTTTTGCAATATCCTCTTTAGAAACGCTTGAGCATGCGCTAATAATAAAAACCAGTAGAATTCCAGTTAAAAACACAGGTATAATTTTCCTTTCCATTCTTTCACCTCAAATTGATTATTTATACTCGCTCGCAACATCTACCCTGTTGAAATCCTTATCATAAACATACAGCTTGCCGTCATCTTCATCCTTTGTCTTCTTGTGGCTGCCATCACAATATGGCTTATTTTTGCTTAACCCGCACATGCATATCCAAGCGCTTTCACCTGCACGCTTGACCTCAAATGGGGCCTTTGAATCATGCCTTACTAATCTCGCCATTGTGTAGCTAGTTTACTTAGTAAACTATATAAAGGTAGCTATAACCCCTTATACTTAATTATAAATTGAAGCAGAATAAGGTTACTGCCATGCCAAAGCTATGCCCCACAACGGAGTCGATAAAGGTGATAGGCACATTGTCCAGGCTGCTGATAATAAGGTATTTAGACGGAAATGGGCATTCCCGCAAAAATGGCGCCGGTTTTAACGAGCTGAAAAAAATGTGCAAGCTTAGCTCCAGGACTCTTGCGCTTAACTTAAAATTCTTGGTAAAGAAGAGAATAGTTGAAGTGAGCAAATCCAAGAACAGGAGTCATTACTCGCTGACTGACAGAGGCGGAGAACTTATCCCCATTCTTGAGAATATCGGCAGATGGGGCAACAAGTGGGATATCTGGGGCAGGTAGCTTAAATTTCTTAAAGTACAGCCTAACCAAAAGTAAACGTGTAAATCTTGAATCCCTTTCCGAAGACGTCTATTTGGATTATATGCTCGCCATAGTCTTCGGCGCTTGCGAGATTGTAGAGCCTGAATTCGCTTATTTTTGCAATGCTTTTATTCTGTTGCACGAAAACGTCGCTGCCCTTGTTTTTGACGCCTTCAAACTGGTTGTCAAGGAATACAACTGCTTCTGATCTGTTTTCAGAGCCTGCCACTATGTTTACGGATTTTGCCCGGAATACCAATAGTATGGAGCCTTCGTCATCAACCAACTCCATGTTGTCCTCGTTATTTTTCCATCTTCCCTCAAAATAAACATTGTTTAATGTTAAAGAAGACTGCAGTTTATAATCAATGGTTTGGTCCTGCTTGATTCCTTCTGGATTGCCGAAATTCCCCCTTGAGAACTGATAGCCAAAGTAGATTTCTGGAGTCCCTATCTTGAAAAAGCTTGTATCGGCTGCTTCTTCGGGCTTGCTTATAGATACATTTATTCCGTTTTTCTGGTTTAAGCGCCCCATCCTTTCTACCAAAAGGGATTGTATCATCTTCTCTGTTTCATCGTATGAGCCCTCGCCAATATGGTCGTATCTGATATAGCCGTCAATGTCTATCAGAAATTTATGGGGCCAGTACCTGTTCTGGTAAACGCTCCATGTTGCATAGTTGTTGTCCTGCGCAA
>CAZFEZ010000055.1:0-5907 GCA_964518225.1 uncultured Methanosarcinales archaeon
AAGCAACTTTGATATCATCAAGAATGATCCTAAAGACAACAAATTCTTAGATGCTGCACATGAAGGTGGCGTTGATTACATAATCACTTATGACGGGCATTTGCTGGATGTGGGCATGTTCAAAAGAATACAGATTCTCACTCCAATAGATTTCTTAAAAGCAATAAACCTTTAGGCAAGCGTTGAAACTTTCTCTAAATTGTTAGAAGTTCTATATATTATCTTCAAAAACTCGTAACCCTTACATCGCAATAAGGGCAATTCTTTGGCTTTCTTGTTTCCAGATTTATCATGAACTTGTAACCGCATGAGGAGCACTTGTGGCTTTTTTTGTCTGCCGCTTCTTTCGGCAGTTCCCTTTTGGTTATCGAAACCAGCTCATCTTCCACCGGCTTCTTGAACACTTCCTTCTGTATCTCCTTATGTATAGTCTTATTCTTGATGCAATCAGGGCAAATCATCATCTTTTCATCCAAATCCAATTTTAGAGATGAAGCTGCTACTTTGTTGCCGCATTTCTTGCACGGAACCATTACCTCTTCCTGCTTTGGCTTTAGCCATTCCATATTAATCAACACCTTTCATTTTTGCAGCGTCTGCCATTATCCTTGCAGTGCTGCCTTTAATCATTATTGATCCTGAAGAGCCGCAGTAAGGGCATGCACTTATAGCTAAATGCTTTGCCCTTTTAAAATTATATTTACATTCCTTGCAGAAGTACTCTTTCATATGCTCTTCTTTTGATGGCTTTCCCTGCTGAACAGATATTGTTTCCTGCTTTTGCGCTGATTTCCTTTCAAGGCATTCCCTGCATACCATGTTTTTGCTGCCCGGACCTATCCTCATCATATCCATAGGATATTCATTGCCGCATTTGAAGCATTTTATCCTGATATCGGTGTTTTTTTCGATTGGAAATCACCTTTTTTAAATAGTAAAAACTTTTTATTGGTTTAATATTTAAATTTTTGTTTTTTGCAATCAATTAAATGAAAAATTTATATTAATCAGGAAAAAACCATGATTATACGGCTGTGGTCTAGTGGTTTGATACGAGCTTCCCAAGCTTGTGGTCCGGGTTCGATTTGTGTCAAGCGAGCATGCCTGACGCACGCAAGTCCCGGCAGCCGTAGTTTAATGTTTAGTGTATATCCCGAAAGTTGATGTGGGAAAAGAAAACGCTTTTATAAAATAGCTGAAATAATATTCAGTATGGCAGAATTACTGTTCTTCACTTCAGCTTTTATAGCGGAGATTGTTGGAACCATTGCAGGATTCGGCTCTTCAACAATATTCTTGCCTCTCGCCTTGTTTTTTGTGGATTTTAAGACGGCATTGATACTTGTTGCATTTTTCCACATATTTGGCAATGTTGGAAGAATAGCATTCTTCAGGTATGGGCTAGACAAAAAACTGATTCTGATTTTTGGTTTGCCAAGTGTAATATTGACAGTACTCGGTGCGCTGTTGGTGAATTATACCCCGCAATATGTATTAAAATTATCTTTAGGCATCTTTTTGCTGATATTTTCAATAGCATCAATCCTAAAACCGAATTTTAAATTTAATCCTTCAAATAAAAATGCAGTTATTGGAGGCGGCTTATCTGGATTCTTGGCAGGGCTGATTGGAACTGGCGGTGCTTTGAGAGGGGCTTTCCTTACGGCTTTTGGATTAAAGAAAGAAATCTATATTGCAACGGCAGCAGCCATTGCGCTTTCGGTAGACATAATTAGGATTCCAATATATTTTGGGAGCGGATTTCTTGAGCCCCGGTTTTATTCCTATCTTCCATTCCTGTTTGTAATAGCTATCGCTGGCTCTTATACCGGGAAAAAAATTGTTGATAGGTTTCCGCAAACTGCATTTAGGCGATTTGTGCTTGGCGCGATTGCAATCATAAGCCTCAAATTTATTTATGATGGTGTAGCATTCTTTCTATAAAAATTAATAGCATTATTGCTACACAATTTTTCCCGTACATTAATATACGAGCCTGACTATAAAATATCCATGGTACAAAAAGAATATTATGAGAAAAAATAATTATTCCTTAACTAGTTTTTCATCTTTGTGCTTGTCATGAATGTGGCTATTTAAAGACTTTACGCGCTTTTTGCAATGCGGACATTTTCCTTCTTTGGGCGGCTCTATGCGCTTTGCAGGATTATGCCAGCCTCTTTTTGCACGGTTCATGGCAAGAGTTATTCCATCAGCTATTTAATTCTATCCAAATTGTTTAAGCTGGCCTGTAATCTGTGATTAAACCTGCCCCCTATGGCAACCGTATTCTTTAGAAACTTATTTATATCCAAAGACAAAAGTTATAGCTATGGTATGGGGCTTTTTTCATGAGATTGGGAGGAAGATAATACATATCACTATTCTTATTGTTCTTGTAATCTATAATCTCATTCAGAACAGCTACACGAAGCAGCTGGCCCTGCTTTTTCTTGTGCTAATGCTGATAATCTTTCTGTTTTTGGAATACTTCAGGCTGGAATTGGGGTGGAAAATGCCGTTCTTTTCGCAGTTTATAAGGCCGAAAGAGCAGAACAGGATGTATGGCGTGATATACTTTTTGTCGGCCACAATAATATCATTTGCGGTGTTTGACCACAATATTGCGTTGGCAGCCCTGCTTATGACGACTTTCGGGGACATGGTGGCCGCTTTAGTAGGAAAGCGATACGGAAATACGCTTATTTACAGAAACAAGACATGGGCAGGGTTTTTGGCAGAGCTGGCAGTAAACCTTGCTGTCGGATTTATAATACTTGAAAACATATATGTGATACTGGGAATGGCATTTGTTGCAACTATCGTAGAAACTTTGGTGGATGAGCTTGATGACAACCTTCTGATCCCCATATTCTCCGGATTTGTGGGGCAGATCATTCTTTTCAGCCTGTGAGCTTTGCCATTAACTGCTGCTCTTCTATAGGCTCTACCATGCTGAACATTGATTTCAATCCGGTTTCCAATGAGGACTCATCGCATATCCTGTGATGGGTGTATGGAAAAATAATCCATTTCTTGTCAAGCTCTGAAAACGGGTTTATGAGCATTATATTCAGGAACTTGAAGCCAATCAGCCTGTTCCAGTTTTTTAATATGGCATCAAAATTTTCCTTTGAATTCAGGGACACTATGCTGAAATGATGCTCATTGTCTATTCTTTGAATGACTGAGCCTAAGTCGCTTAATTTTGGAACAATAATAAGATAATGCTCCCTGTCTTTATACTTAACGTACAAGTCAAAACCATTTTTTCCGTTTTCTATATGCTCTATCTTTTTGGCAATCATATCCTTGTTCTTCACAAAGTTGACTGTCCATTCGACCAGGAAAGTGTGCAGTTTGTCTTCCATAATATAATTTTTAAGACAGATATTTATAAAATTAGCGGTTGATGCGATGGATTATAAAGGCGCAATTGGAGGCAATCCACTCGCTGCCAATCCTAAACCCATAAGGACACCCACCAAACCAAGTCCGTATTCCAATCTTGTAGGTGGAGTTAATTTATCGGATTTCATTTCAGAATGAGCGGCATTAGTTTTTGCCTCAAGGCCGCCTGTATGTCCATGTTGTTCCATCTTTTGTTCTTCAATAATACTTAATAACTTACTTTTTGCTTCTTTATATGGCAGTTGTTCGCCTTTGAATATCTGCTCATTAGCTTTTTTACTGTAAGTGTCATAATTAGGTCCTTTTTTCAGCTCTTCATAAAGATGAGTGAATTCAGTCTGTTCTGCATTAGTCCATTCTGCCATTTTTCGTCACTTAAGCATAAGACTAACAAAAATAAACTTTAGAATAAAAACTTAATCATTCTCCACTCTCGGGGCAAGTATGAAGCTCAGCATAACTTTGTCTACAGCCTTGTATTCCAGCTTCAGAGGATAATCCTTGTTGAACTGGATGACAACCTCATCGCTCAGCTTTGAGCCGTTTATCATCTTCTTCAGATACTCAATGCTGTACTTTGCCTTTATCTTTTCTTCTGAGCTGGTGCTGACTTTTGTGGAATCGTCTTCCCTGATTTCTATTCTTGCCTGGTTCAGGTCGCCTTCTGCCTGCAGGGTAAACTTCTTCGGCTCTGCTATGAAAGCTACTGACTCCCCCACAACATCAACATCCGCTATTGCCTCGTTCAGGATGCTTGAAGAAGTTTTTATTGTTATCGGGAATTTCAGGTCAGGCACTTTCTGCTCTTTTTCTTCCAAATCAATTATCGGCAGGTTGAACGTCCTTGTTGTAGAGCTTTTTAATGTTATCTTGAGCCTGTTGTCAGCATCCAGCTCGATTGTAAGCATGTCCTTTGGAGAAGCCCTTCTAAGCACCTGCTTCAGGTTGCTCAGGTTGATTGCAATTTCAATGTCCTTTTCAACATCATACTCTGTGAAAGAGCTGCTCAGGAGCTTGAAGACAACCATTGCAACGTTTGCAGGGTCCATGGCCACCAGTTCAATGGCATTTGGATTTATCTTGAACCTTGCTTCATTAACCAAATCAGAAATAATGCTTATGCTTTCTTTTAGATAGCCAGGTTCTGCTAAAGTAAGTCTCATTTTCAACCCCCCATGAGATGGTTATCGTGCTTTATTTATAAATCTTTATGGTTTTAAATTAATCCTTTCGCTGTTCTGCATCAAATGAACATTCTGGCCTTTTTTGTAGCCCATCTCAACAGCCAAGTCGGCCAGCGCTGACCTCATTGACGGCTCGCCATGCGCCGGTATTACATGCTGGGGCTTAACTAAATTAATCAAATCCCTTAAGTCTTCCCTTGCCGCATGCCCGCTTTGGTGTATATCCCTGAAAATCCTGACGTTGAAGCTTCTCAAGTCCGATTCGAGCTTTTCCCTGTTTGCAATATTGGTCGGGGTCGGGATTGTCCTGCATGAAAATATGATATGATCCTCTGGCATGAAATTGAACTTAAGCTCTCCGTTCATCATCTTCGCAAGGGTGGATTTTGGCTCGCCCTGATGGCCAGTGACAACCATCAAGTACTTGCCCCTGTCCTTGGCAATCTTCTTCAGCTTTTTCTTCACCTGGTCGCTGAACTTCAGCACTTCGACCCTGTCTGTGAACTTTGCAATGCCCGTTGCCTCTGCCGCCCTTACATATTTTGCCATAGAGCGCCCCATGAACACTATCTTCCTGTTCATTTTTTGCCCAAACTCAACAATTGAGTTGAGCCTTGCTATGTGCGATGAAAATGTAGTCACAACAACATGCTTGTTTCTTGAGTTGATGTCAAGCATAACCTCTTTCAGCATCTGCTTTGCAACAGATTCAGACGGCATTTTTCTTGCATCGGCAGCATATGTTGAATCGCATATCAAAGCCAAGACTTTTTGCTTTCCCAGTTCCTCCAATCGCTTGAAGTTGGGTTTTTTCCCCAAAGTAGGAAACATGTCAAACTTGAAGTCATTTGCATACAGTATAACCCCTTCTTTTGTGTGCAATGCAATCATGACGGTGTGGGGAGTGGAATGAGTCATATGGATGAACTCTATCTTTATATTGCCTGATGCCTGGAAAGAGGAATTTGCAGACATGCTCCTTATCTTGCTGTAGAGCTTGATTTTGTCTTCTGCCAAAATGCCGTTCAATACTTCTGATGTGAATGGTGTGCACATTATCGGAACTTTGAAATTATTGGCAAGGTACGGGATTGCGCCAACATGGTCAAGATGCGCATGGGTAGGCAGAATCATCTTTACTTTTGATTTCCAGTCATCAATTGCAGAAACATCAGGAACTGCCCCGACTTGCATCAGTTCCTTTGGATTGACGCTGACGATGTCCTCGTCTTGCGTGCACTTAATGTAGTTTTCAAGGTGGATTCCCAGGTCAAAAATGTAGACTTCATCCCCAATTTTCACAGCAGTTGAG
>CAZFEZ010000056.1:0-4584 GCA_964518225.1 uncultured Methanosarcinales archaeon
TGTATCCGGAATCGCAAATGAACCCATTGGTTTACATAACAGCCAAAGGAGCTTCATTCAGCGAGACAGAACCTGAAGTAAATCAAAATAATGGACGCAAATGGAAAGTCAGAACATCAAATCATCTTGAATTAGGCGAAGAATTTAGAAATGGCAATAAACAAGTAGAAACATTAAGAAATATTACATCCTATATTGATAAGGCAAATTTAGACATATTAGCTTCTGGCAGTGTTACGAATAATAAAGCAACATCTCCCTACAATCAGTACATGTATTTACTAGGTCCAGGAACAGATTCTGCATTAGACACAGGTTATGTAATCCATACTGAAGATGACAGTGATATTATAGCGGATTTCTTATTTTATAAATCAGGAAAAGAGATAGGCAGATGGCTGCTCGAATTCACAACAGCATTTGAATCTGGCATTTATGATGATTCTGGCAATCCCTCACTGACTGGTTTGTCTTTAAAAGATTTTGAAGGCTCTGCATTAAAAATATTAGGAAAGAATTATACAATCTCAGCTGCTAAAAGAACATCAACTGATGGAAATGGTGTAGAATTGACACTAATCAATGGTGCAGATAAATTAGAATTAAATGATACCAATATAAAAGATGTTGCTTCCACAGACACATTAAAAGTGAATGGTAATAATATAGATGACGCATACGTAATAATTGAAGGCTCTGATGACAATATAACTTTCAAGATTAACAGGATACACGTTAATATGACTGCTGACGACAACTATTTTGTTAAAGCAGGCGGTAGACTTAGTGACGCAATAATCCAAGAAAGTGGTGCAAGTGCAGAACCAGAAGTATTGTTTACGCAGAATTGGGATGTTGCATATCTTGGATTAGATAACCCAGACACTCAAAAGATAAAACTTGTAAATAATGGACTAAATCAATACAATTTAGAATTTGTAGATGGTAACGGAAATTTAGTAACTGTTCCAATAGCAAAAAGTCCAGGCGGCAATGAACTTTTTATGGGTGGTGTACATGGATTATTTAATGGACCTTTTATTAATAGCGAAAGCTTGGATATTCCAAAAGACGCGTACTTTATAGTTACAGATGGAAGCAGAAAGAGAGGAGAAAGGCCAACATTGGTATTGCAATATAAAGGTGCAGACAAAATAACTGCTGACAATCCATTACTTAAATTTAAAGACTTAGGAAGCGGGAACACAATAGAGCAAATTTACACTAATTCATCTCCTTTGGCAACACTGAATGTTGGAGGAGCTAGTTACAAGATTTATGCAATAGATGATCCAGTAAGAGCTGGTTTATCTTCTAATGACTTTAGTATAAGAGTTGACATGGACAGTAATAATGTACTAAATAATGATATAAAATCAAATGTGGTAATAACTGCATTATTTGGCGCTGAAATAAACATAACAAATCAGACAAATCGTTCTATATTATTAAGCATTAGAACTCCGGATGAGAATATTGACGGATTTGCCAAAGATTCTATAGAAAATCTTTACCCTTCTGTTTTGATGTTCAACATAACTGCGGAATCTGGCATGGTCAATCACGTAAAATATGGAAATTTAAATTTTAGAACTCTGGATGGGCAAACTAATGTTGAGCAAACTTATACAAGCTATGGGACATTTGTAAAAAGAGAATTTCCAGACGGCCAGCCAGCAACACTTGATATTGATTATCCATCTGCTCAAAGAGAACCTTTGGTTTATTACGAAAGTGGCAGTTCCCAATCAAAATTTTTAGAAGACCTAACAAATGGAAAGCACAATATAGCAATTGCCTGTAATGACATCTTTGGAGATATTTTTGATACTAATCTAGCATTTTTTGTTAATTTTACTGACGACGATAACGATGGTATATTTGACAAAGTAGACGCACTTTTTGGCAATTCCAGTAACATAAACACATCAACGATAAGTCCTGTTATACTAATAGATAGCTCCACTAACTTAAGCAAAAAATTTGATGAAACTAAGTTGATTAGTATTAAAAATGACAACAAAACACTGGTGGAATTTTCATTCAATTTTAGTCGAGGAATGCTTGATTTGAGTAATATAACTATTGATATTCAGCCAAATGGTACGCAAGGCATGACGATCATAAATCTGAAAGGCATGCCTATAGTCTATACAAAAACAATTTATGTTGACAATCTAAACAATCTAACAACATTATGCATAAAAGACGCTGAGATAACATCAGTAACCCAGATTTCTTCTTTATGCAATGGTGTAGACGAATTTGGTATCGAATGCCCAGGAACAGCTAATAATGGCAAATACAACTGCTCTTTTACCGATGACACTAATATGACTTTTAAGATAACGGGATTAACCCATTCTGGAGTCCAACAGCAATCATATTGTGGAGATGGAATCATAAATACTGGTGAATTCTGCTCAAACTGCCCTTCCGATGCTGGTTCCTGCCCTGCTCCCCCATCAGATGGCGGAGGAAGCTCATCTGGTGGCGGAGGAGGAGGTGGCGGAGGCGGCGGAGGATTTGGCTTCGTATGCAACATGGACTGGCAGTGCGGAGAATGGTCAGGCTGTGCGAATGGACTGCAGGCAAGAAGCTGTAATTTCGTTAAAGTCTCCCAGCATGTTCAGGAAACACAATGTCCAGAAGATTCAAAGCCGCCCGTGACAAGCCAATCATGCGGAGTTAAAGAGCAAGCACCAGCAGCCGGTTTAGTTACGCAAGAAGTAAAAGCACAGCCTATATCAGAAACTCCGCAGGGGGTTAACAATACTGCAACACAAGAAAATGGCTTAAATTCAATTACTGGAGGGGTGATAAGCCGTATAATCTCAAACCCAAAAGCAGTTAGGGAGACTGTTATAGGCGCTATTGTATTGTCACTAGCAGGAGTCTTTGGCTACATATTTTTCTATAAAAGAAAGTAAATCAAACCAGCTTCTTAACCCCATTCATAATCTCATTAACGTCCCACTTTGGCGGATAATCACATTTAGGCTTGTAGGAACAATAATCTTTGCCCTTGCCTATTATTTTTATTCCTCTCCCGTATAATTCAATTTCTGCGCTACTAGTGACGTAAAAAAACACGACAATCTTTTTTTTTAGCGCTGTTCCTATATGCAGTGCCAAACTGTCGCTGGTAACTAATATATTGCATAAACTTACAAGTGAAGCAAACTCCATCAGGGAATTATTGCAGCCCGCGTCAATTATATCTGTTTTTGTCAGTTTCATTATCTGCCTGTTCCTTTGCATTTCTTCTGGACCGCCAAAAAGAATTATCTTATTGTTATTTTTTATTCTATTCTTTAATCTTTCAATCAATTCTGCAGTCTGCCCTATGCTTAGTTTCTTGTCTTCCCACCTGCCCCCTGCCCCGGTGTTGATTCCAATAACCAAATCATTTTTCTTTATATCGTTCTTTAATGCAAATTTTTTAGCAAAATTTGATGATTTTGCGCCTAAAGCCAGTATCGGCTCCTGCTTTTCATATCTTAAGCCAAGTATTTTATACATTATCTCCTGGTAGGTTTTCCTGTTTTTTGCCTTCAGCTCGTCTGCTTTCCGCTTCCCAAACCTTGAAATAAGTCCCATATCGAACCACAAAGAAGAATCGGCAGTATACGTTTTTTTATTATTTTGCAGAAATGCGCCGATTATTTTTTTAGAGCTTATTTTTGTTGCCAGTTCGCATGCTTCAAGCTCATCGTCAAGAGAAATAACCAAATCATATCCTTTATTTTTTATTTTTTCAGTATTGTTTATTGTAAAGACGTTATTGATTATCTCGTTATTGTTCAAAACATCAAAAGACTCTTTTTTCGTAACCCAGTCTATCTTGCATTTTTTATACTTTGATTTTAGCCCTTGCAGAATGGAAGTAGTCCTAATCACATCACCAATAGCTCCAAGCTTGATCACAAGTATGTCCATTTTCTTAACAGGAAGGAAAAGCCAATTTAAAGCTTTTTATTTAGTGAAAGGACAGGACGAAGATAAACATTTATAAATCCAATTGGTTGCCCTCTTTTAATGAAGTTTAAACGGACTTATTTAGAAGTTGTCGCATTCCTCGCAGTTTATTTTTTTGCCATCTACCTGTGGACGCTGCCGTTCCAGGACAATAAAACACCATACGGGGAATTTGACGCGATATCGCACTGGGAGCTTGCTGATTATCCTGCACAGAATGACAGGACATTTGTTTACCTCCCCCCTTTTATTGATTATTCATATCCGGAAAACAACAAGTACAAGCCCCACACTTTATGGTACCACCCCCCGTTTCATACAGACCTTGCAATGGTTTCTGCATTTGCCCGAGACAGGGTCGTGCCGATTTACCTTACGAATGCAATATTCGCAAGCTCTATCCTGATATCTGTTTACTTCGTCATGAGAAAATTATTCGGATTTCTGCCGGCAATCCTTTCCTCTTTCCTTCTCACATTTTCAATGAGGGATATCATGCCTTACTTATGGGGGCAGTGGCCTGAGAGGTTTGCATACGCATTCATACCCTTAATCCTGTACTGCTTTTACATGTACTACACTTCTTATTCAAAAGAAAGCAGCAAG
>CAZFEZ010000056.1:4594-5871 GCA_964518225.1 uncultured Methanosarcinales archaeon
TTCTGATTGCCGTGAACATTATGATACACCCTCTGGGGTTCTTCCACAGTTTGGTGGGGCTTTTTGTTCTTTGGGTATTTTTGCTTATTAGATATAAAAAGCTTGCATTTAATTTCAAGCACATTCTTATTTCTTTGATAATCTTCATTATTCTGTTTGCCATCTTTCCTTACCAGACAGCAAGCATGCTGAAGACATTTGCACAAAAAGAGGCTAACCCCAAACAGCCTCAATTTTCAAGGCTTTTCCAGTGGTCTTTTGACCCCAAGAATTTTGGCGGCTCTGTCCCCCCGTCTTATTTTTCTTTCAAAGAAATGAGTGGCGACTGGACATTGCTTTCCAAATTAGGGATTAACCTGAACTTTCTCATGGTATTCTTATTGATGGGGATCCTTGTTCTTGTCATAAGAAGGCAGGACAGGGATATATTCCTGCTTGCATGGCTGGTGAGCCTCTATTTGGTACTCCACAGGGATTTCATCGGCAAAACCAACCTTATCCACAGATCCTTGTCGGCAACAGCGCATATATTCGTGCCTATAACAATTTTTGGAGCGCTGTCAATAGCATCGTTCATCAAAGCAAAGCAAATAAGCCGGTTCTTGAAGTACGGCATGGCATTGCTGGTTATAATCCTGGCGCTTAACTATAGCATGCCACAGGCATATTCAACACTCAATACTGCGTATGGCAATCCATTAAAAAGGATTAATCAGGCTCAAATAGACGTTAGCGAGTGGCTCAAAGCCAATACCAATGACCAGCAGAATGTTTCAATCATTGGCCCTCCGCCTGAGCTTATGGAGAAGGTATGGTGGATGGCATCTGTCTCTCATCGGGTTAGTAATTTCTTTGAAGGATTCCTGACATGGGGAAGGTACAAAAACAAGCCTGAAATAGCAAGATCGCATCTTTTGAATGATTTCATAGTCATGGACTATTCTGACATTGGGCTGGTTAGTGACCGAAGCTATGTTGAGAAATGGCAGCAGTATGAGAAGCAAAATCTGGCAAATCACACATTATTATACAATAAAGGCAATATAGGGGTATACAAATATGAAGCTAAAAATTGAGAATATGGGATTTATTGCAATTGCAGCTGCCGCAATCCTCGCTTTTTTCTATTTCATACTCGGTTTTTCAGGAATGATGTCTGCATTGGGCATAATGCTTATTTTTATGCTTCCGACATATTTAATATTGAACAATTTTGATTTAGGGCAGGACGAGAAAATTATATTTTCATTTTTTATTGGAGTTGGCATATTTCCGTC
>CAZFEZ010000057.1:0-5812 GCA_964518225.1 uncultured Methanosarcinales archaeon
TGCAAGCAGACCTGAAAAAAATAAAGCTGAGGTTTTCGGCTTCAGTTCATTATGTTTCATCCTGAATAAAATAAAAAATGCTGCAAAAGTCAAGGCAATTGCTATCGGCCTTTCCATGAATAAAGTTGATGACGGGAACTGAGCGGTTCCGAAAGCAAAAAGTGCCGTTACACCGATTCTTAGTTTCTCATTGCCTGTGAACCTTTTTAAAAACGCATAGAATAAAAACACGGAAATTGCGCCAATAAGGGCAGTTGTGAATATAGGAAGAACAAATCCTGATATGAAAACATATTCCAAAATCTGCCTCCTGCTTGATCCTTCAAAATAATTCGAAAGAACTTTCTTTTTTCCCCAGTAATCAGTTCCAAGCTTGTCGCCGTATTTTTCAAGCTTGCCGTACAGCGAATTCACAGAATCCTCTGGCAGTATGTAGAAAATCGGCTTGCTAATAGCGTACAAAGGCACAGCCAGAAATGAAATCCCCGGCGGCTGCCCCGAGTAATAATGCCCCTTGTAATATGCAACATCGCAGCTCGTCCTGTAATAAGTGTCAACCATAAATCTGCCTTCATTTACAATTGCTGCCGTAAGCCCGGACTGGCTGTTTGCCATGCAGCTGGAGCCGTACATCTGAAGGTAAAAGGCATAAACAAGAAAAGCTGTCAGGAATATCTTAAACTCTTTTGTTTTAGCAAACTTTTTAAGCAACATTTTAATTCGTTTGTTCAATCAACTAGGGATCATATTTAAATTTATTCGTAATATGAAAAAACTTGTAAGCGTCATAATACCTGCAAAGGACGAGGAGGCAAGCATAGGCAAAGTGCTGAAAGACCTTCATTGTGTAATTAAAAAAGCAAAAAAATATGATTTCGAGGTAATAGTTATAGATGACCGGTCAAGGGACAAAACAGCAGATATAGCCGGAAGGTACGGGGCAAAGGTTGTGCGAAACAAAGGCGAGAGCGGCAAGGGAAGGGCCATCACCCTGGGCTTCAAGAATGCAAAAGGCAGCTACATTGTAATGCTTGATGCGGACTATTCCCATCAGCCTGAAGAAATCCCGGAATATCTGGATAAGCTGGACAGAGGATACGGCTTGATTGTCGGCTCAAGGCATTTCGGCGGAAGCGAGGAATATGACATTGTGCGCTACCTTGGAAATTTTTTCCTGACAGGCACATTCAGGCTTTTTTTCGGCGTTCAATTGTCCGATGCGCTGAACGGCTTCAAGGCTTTCAAGCGCAGCGTCATAGACAATTATAACTACCAGTCAAAGGACTTTGAGATCGAGATAGAAATAATAGCCAACGCATTGCGCGAAAAGGAAAAAATCGGAGAAATACCGAGCCATGAAAGAGTGAGATTTGGCGGCAAAATGAAGTCTTTTGCCCCTTTGCACGGCACAAAATTCCTGCTGAAGATAATATCTGAAGGACTGAAAATAAGGTTGG
This sequence comes from uncultured Methanosarcinales archaeon, assembly GCA_964518225.1. Lineage (GTDB taxonomy): Archaea > Nanobdellota > Nanobdellia > Woesearchaeales > GW2011-AR4. The sequence continues at coordinate 1,458 of CAZFEZ010000057.1, forward strand.
GGCTTTAATTTTTATTTCTTAAAGTTATCATCCCGCCAGATAAAATCATTACGGCAGGCAATAAAATTGTGTGATGCTTGATATTCAGTCCAATCAATCCTGTGTAATAGCTTGAAATTCCAATTGCGCCTGCTGCCAGAAAAATCCCGATTACAAACCTTTCCATGAACTCGAGCTTATCGTTCCAATAAAGCATGATGGCATACCCGGGCAATACGAAAAGCCAAAACAATGACAAGACCATTCTTAGTATATCAATTAAGTTTTCTTTGGCAAAAGCAATATAGAATATAACTAAAGTTATCAAAAACATCGCTCCAATGTAGCTGGTTTCCTTTTTTATGGTATCAAAAGCTTCCGTCTTCAATGCAATCCGCTCCTAAATTATTGTTTCTTAATATAATGACTGCCCCATTTTCAAAAACTTTTGTGATTTGGCTTTTTTTCAGCAGTTCCGATGCTATTATCATGTTGTACTTCCAAAATGCTTCCTGCCCTGAAACCTTGTCAAGCACGATGTAGTTAAAGCTGCATATGTCTTTCGGGCCGAAAAAATAATCATCCGGCCTTTTATTAGCTGGATAATCAAATTTGAATAATCCGCTTCTTGCTGCTATTGTTCCGCCGCTATCCCCGGGCAGCTCGCTTATATAATGCCTCTTTATTTTCCTTTCCTGTACGGCCTTCATAAAATCTTCAGTATTGACTTGATGATGCACCCTTTTTGAATTCCTAAGCAAAGCGTCCTGGCTGTAAATATCGCCATAGAAGAAGTAAATTTGCGCATCTGGCTCTGTGCTGTTGCTGAGCCATTCAAACGCAGCCCAATGGTAAGGATTCATCAGGCCCCCATTTGAGTTGACTTTGACGTAATGAGGGACTGTTGGGATATTGACAAACCCCGCTAGCAAAATTATTAGAATGGTGCCGGCAATTATTGAATAGACCATGCTCCATTCTTTTATTAAAAATTTCAAAAGCATGTAAATGCCGAAACCGAAGAATACAAAAAGGGTTATCGGCCACAAAAACCTTATCTGGAACGACCTTAGGCTGAATCCTATGTAATTAAGGAAGCCTGCCAAAAGCATTGCAAACCCAAATACAAGGCCAGCATGCATATCTTTAAACCTGAACAATGAAAACAGCATTCCAAGCGCTATGAAAACCAAAAGAAATCCGAAGCTCATTATATAAACTCCCGGATTGCCGTTCCATACAGGCTCAACCATGAAGGAATATCTCTCTGATTTTGCCCACGTATTCAAAAATATGATCAGGAAGTACACTGACAATGCAAATGCAATCGCAAGGGAAAAAATCAGGTCTTTTATATCGTTTTTATTCAAATTGTTACCAATCAACTTCATGATTAAGAAAATTAAAAGAAACATTCCGGCAAATATTGCCTCTGAAGTGTGGCTTAAGGCTATTGCGCTTAAAATTATAGATGTCGGAATGTAAGATTTCTTCAAGTCAGAGTTCATCAGCCACCATGCAAAAGCTATGAGAAAAGACTGCGCAAGCAAGGAAGGCCAGTGCCCGTAAGCAAATCCTATGTTGACTCCAAAGTTTGTTTTTATTAATGAGCCATTTTGATTAATGTATAAATCAGGCGATATTGCTAAAATTGTTAACGGCAAAGCGATTATTGCAATGTTCTTGTTGAATCTCCTTATAATAAAGTACATTGCAAAAACAGAAGCAATCACAAAGAAATAAACCACAAAATAGATTGAGTCATACACCTCAATGCCGGCAGCATAAGACAAAATGACTGCCAGATGGTAAAGTATGGGCGGATACCTTCCTATGATGTTCTCCAATCCTAAAGAGATATAGTTTGCCTCGTACCTGAAATTACCGGCGTCCTTTATCGCATCTGCCCTGACCTGATGCTGAAAAGCATCAGATGAAAAATAGTTATAAGGAAATTCATGCTTTATTTGGTGCCCGAACAAAGCTCCCGGCCCTAAGTAAATAAATATTGCTAAAAAAATTGCAAGGTATATTTTTTCTAAATCAAGCTTGATTTTTATCACCTTGTTTTGATTTTTTATGGTAGGCAGGATATCCAAATAAACCCGTTATGATCAATACAGAAGCTATTGATATCCATTTTCCATATCTATAAGAATCTGGCATGTATTCAAAAACCAATTTGCCGTACTCCCCGTCCAAATAGACTGCGCTCACAGCATTGTCAGCCTTGAATATCTCAATATTCTTTCCGTTAATGCTTGCCTTCCACCCGGGAAAATAAGCAAACCTTTCAGAAGCAACAAGCCATCCTCTCCCTCCATTTAAATTGATAATAACTCTGCTGTTTGTGTATTCGGCAAAGTTCAGCTCCGTGTAGTTTCCTGTCCTGTTTAATATCCCAACCACCTCGTCGCCTGAAACAGAGTTTTTTCCGTTTAAAATGTCAGGAACAATAACCCCCCCATTGGCTGCATACGCCCTTAATTTTCCTATATCATTTTGGCCGGCAGAGTCTTTCAATAAAAATATATAGTCAAATTTGTTGAGCGAGGCTGTTTCATAATCCTCAATCTTCGTACCTCCTATCAGGGCCGTGTTGCTCGGATCGAAATTGCCCAGCATAAAGGTATAGGCAATCCGCTTAGCTTCCTTATTATCCCCTACCACAAATATGCTGTTTGGAACAAGGTAATACCTCGGAAGAAAAAGCTCATTCTTATAGAGGTATGGGCCATAAGCCTCCCATATATGGCAGTCCTCGCAGCCCCTGAATTTTTCAATATAGCTTAAGTTTTCAATGCTTATTTTTTTGTCAGAAATTACGTATTTGTTGTTCAGCATTGCCCAGAATTTTGCCGGAGCATTCTGCGCGACCGATAGATACTCCATATAGTCATCAAACCATATGCCGGCTCCTCCTTTTATCTCGCTTACGCCCAATTGCGAGTAATAATTGTAGCCCGATGCCCCTACATACGTTGACAATGCAAGATTCATAGTCCTGAACTGCTGCCTGTCTTTGCCCATATAGTCCAGTATTGGGATATCAGTAGGCTTGACAACATTGCTGGACTGGGGAAAATCCTGTAAAAGGATAAGTTCAGAAATTATGGCAATGGTGATTATTGAAAGCACAATATTCTTGCCAATTTTTTTATACCCTTCAGCTAAAGATTCCAGCTTCAAAAATCCAAACCCGGCCAAGATTGAAGAGGCAAATGCAAAAAGGAACACAGACCTTTCAACATGCCTTGTCTGGTTAAAAACAGGGGCATTATACAGCATTCTTGTTAAAAATGAATCTGAAGAAATTAACAATGAAAGCAAAATTATGACTGCAGAAAACAAAACAATCCTGTTTTTGAATCTTGACAGCCCCAAAATCAGCAGCGCAAATCCCGCAACACCAATGGCGGCTGATATGGTGCTTCCACTGGCAAAAACATTTGTTGCAAACAAGAAAATGAAGTTTGCAAGCTTTACAGGCTCTCCAAGGTATTCCTGGTAAGGCAATCCTTCCCCCCTGTTTGAAAGCTTTGTAAATTCAAGGTCGGGCAGGAGCTTTATTGCAGAAATGCCAAATTGTATAATTGCAATTAATAAACCTACTATCAAAAGTTTTATAGCTTTCTTCCACATGCCATTCATATTGTTGTCAAAAGCGTAAATTAAAGAATAAACCAGCATCATTAAAAAAATATACGGAATAAAAATAACCCCCCCGACAAATATAAGCAATGCTGCAAAAACTCCGGCTATTATGGCATAAGAAATAAACTCCTTTTCTTTCAGCGCCTTTACTGTAAACAAAAATATGAACGGAATCAGGGAATAACCTTCAATAATCATTATGTTTCCGCCTACAACAAAAGTATGCACATATCCATTGAACATGTAAATCAATGCAGAGACAAATGCTGCTCTCTTGTTTTCAATAAGGAAGTTTACAAGAAAATACATGCCAATTCCTGCGATAAACAAGTGGGATACAGCGGCAAAATTCATTGCAAGGTATATGTTTCCCGTGAGCAGAATCAGGAAAAGATTAATGTCAATAAAATAATACTCTGGCTGTGAGAACAAAGGCCTGCCGCTGTAAAAATAAGGCGTCCACAAAGGCAGTTGGCCATGCTTAAGGGACTCTTTCATGTTGTAGGAATAAAAAGTCACATCGTTTATGTAATGGATGTTCTTCATTATCCTATCTGCGCTTATTATATTTTGAAAGAAAAATAATGCAAGAAGCAGCAATGCAAATACATAAAAATGATTTTTCATGAAATTCTTAAATTTAGCAATTATGCCCTTCATTTATGCAAAATAGAAAATGATGAGTTATTTAAAGTTATTTGATTGCTAGAACAATGCCTTAT
>CAZFEZ010000058.1:0-5784 GCA_964518225.1 uncultured Methanosarcinales archaeon
ATCCATCATTAACACATCGAAAGATAGTATAAAAATAAAAAAGGGATTGTTTGGAAAAATAAAAACACTGACGAAAGATGTTGCCGAAGAATGCTATGTAATATCAATCTTCATGTCCCCTTTTGACGTTCACATAAACAGGTCCCCCATAGAAGGCGTTGTCAAATCAGTAAAGCATACAAAAGGAAAGTTCTTCAAGGCTTATGACTTGGAAAAAAGCCTTGAAAATGAAAAGAATGAGATTATAATCCAAAATAAAAAGCTAAAAGTCAAGGTCATACAGGTTGCAGGCTTTCTCGCAAGGCGCATAAAATGTTACATAAAGCCGAATCAAAAAGTTAATAAAGGAGGCAAAATGGGCATGATAGCTTTATCAAGCCAGACAACTTTGGTAATGCCCTCAGGGGTGGAACTGAAAGTGAAAGTAAACGAGAAAGTTAAGGCAGGTTCAACATTAATAGCGGACTTAAAATGAAAGGCTCACTATTGCTTTTGTCACATTTCATAAGGAAGCCGAAGGAAGTCGGTGCTTTGACTCCAAGCTCGAAATTTCTCACCAAGGGGATTGTGGATAGTATAGACTTCAAGGCAGCCAGGCGCATTGTAGAGCTTGGGCCCGGATTGGGGACATTCACAAGGGCCATTCTCAAAAAATTAGGCCCGAAAGCAAGGCTTTTCTGTTTTGAAGTGAATGACAGATTCTGCGATTATCTAAGAAAGAATGCCATAGACAAAAGGCTTACAATAATCAATGCCAGCGCTGAAAACCTGAATAAGAATATAAGAAAACTTAATGTAAAAAATGTGGATTATGTCATATCAGGCCTTCCGTTCCTTAATTTCCCAATCTCAAAAAAGAAGAGGATTCTAGGCGAAATAAGCAGTTCCCTGAATGATGATGGAATATTTATTCTTTTCCAGTACACAAATGGCTTGGGCGAGCTGCTTGAGTCTTATTTCAGCAGTGTGAAAAGAAAATTCGTTCCGTTGAACGTGCCGCCTGCCTTTGTTTATGCGTGCAGGAAGTGATGGAATGAGATTACGGATTAAAAAGGAAAGAATATTCATAACACTTGCCTTATTGAGGATAGTTCTCGCCTTTGTCGTTGGGATTTTGATTATAAATGAGAGAAAAAATATCTCGGTTATTTTTTTCATTGCAACTGCGCTGATTGCCTTTTTTGAAAGCTTGATAAGCAAGAGACTGGTTGAAAGGTCGCTGCTTAAGTCGATCCTTGATTTCTTTGCAGACAGGCTTTTGATTAATGTAGCAGCCATAGCCTTAACACTTAATGGATTGCTGCCTTTATGGGTAATGCTCGTACTTCTTATTCGAGACTTGTTGACTGTTATAATCGGGCTTGTGCTGTTCTACCGGGATTTCAGAAGGGAGTTCAAGCCAACCGCACTTGGAAGGATAAGCCTTTTCTTCCAGATAATAGCATTAATACCTGCAGTAATGGGGAACCTGGATTGGGTTTTGGTATGGATTGCAATAACTATTACTTTGGCTTCGGGCATAGAATCCTTGTTTAAATCAGAGTTTAGGCTTGTAAGGAAGAAAACTGATTTGGATGAGTTTAAAATGCTGAGGCTGATTAAATTTGCAGATGTTTTCACATTAACAAATGTGATATTCGGCATCATAAGCGTGCTTTTCGCCATAAAGGGGTGGTACAACACAGCTTGCCTCATGATGGTGCTGGCCGTCGTGTCAGACTACTTTGACGGAAAAATAGCCAAGATAATGGGGCAGCAGAATGATTTTGGGAAGGAGCTTGACTCGCTGGCAGACACTGTCTCATTCGGTGTTGCTCCTGCAATCTTCGGGTTCACACTAATTCAGACTCCGCTGGCAATAATATCTTTCACGGTATTTTTGTTCTGCGGCATTTTGAGGCTTGCCAGGTATAATATAATGAACTTAAAAGGAGCTTTTCAGGGCATGCCTATAACAATGAACGGACTCCTGATTCCAGCGGCTTATTTTATTGATACGCCAATCAAATTCTATCCCTATTTATATCTTGTATTGGGAATATTAATGGTTTCTTCGGTCAGGATAAAAAAGATTCCCTGATTTCAGGGCTTTTGGAATTTTTCTTTTTTTATCGATGTTTTTGGCATTCTCAAAACTTTGAAAACATAAACAAGCATTGCCGTATAAACGAGCGTAAGGGTTGCTGTTAATAGATAGAGTCTGTACGGGAACCTTATGGCGATAAACGAAGCTATGGTTATATAAGTCATGCCGACGCTCAGCCTTGCCACAAAAGTTACCGGCACAATCTTTTGCCTTTTGGCGTATACCATCTTCATAACTCCGCTGATTATTGAGGGGATAACAAGGAGCACAGCCCAGAAAATATTCAGATAGCCTTTTAGGGCCAGAAGAACAAATGTGGAGATTATTAAAACCCAGTCAGTGAACGAATCAAGACCGCTTCCAAGCTCTGTCCTCTGGTTCATAAGCCTTGCCGAAATTCCGTCAAGCTTATCGCTTAAAGTTATGACCCCGAAAATCAGCAGTGCCATGTATGCCCTTGAATTCAGAAAATAGTAAATGAATGGGATTATAAGCAAAAATCTCGCCAATGTTATCAGGTTCGGAAGGTTGACGACCTCATTGCCGGTCATTTGCCTTATCCTGATGAGGTACTCCATGGCGGATACCAAAGTGAGAAAAACTGCAGCCGCCATTGCATGCCAGCTTAAAGGCAGCTTCAAAAGTATGAATATGATAGCTATGCTCTGCACGACAGTTTTTGCCTTTCCAAAATTGCTGGCAGGCACGACTATCCTGCGGGGCAGCAAGTAAATCCTCACAGCAGTCATTACCACTTCCCTTGCTATAATCGCAATAACCATCCATAATTGGATGCCCTTATAGCCCTGCACTACCAGGAATATCAATGCTGTTGAAATCAGCAGCTTGTCTGCAATAGGGTCTATGAGCTTGCCAAACTGAGTGACCTGCCTTTTCTTTCTCGCAAGGTACCCGTCAAAAAAATCAGATATTGAAAGCATTCCAAAAATAAATGCAGCCAGTATGCTTTTATTCGGAATATCAGCCAGAAGAATTGCCGCAAACAAAGGGATTAACAATACCCTTATCAGGGTTATTTTATTGGGCACATTGAATCTGAACTTCATAAATGCATAAGATTTATAATCACTTAAATAGTTTTCTGAAAATTATGGACACCACCCAATCAAAATTTTTCCGGGCAATAAGCTTTTTTGGAAGCCCATTTTTCTACGTGCCTGCAATAACTTATCTCGGAGCTTTTAATTTGGGTTTGGCAATAAATCTTATTATTATTTTAATTTCAACTGAAGTTGTATGCGCCGTTACAAAGTACATTTACCCGAAAAAGAGGCCGATACCAATGCCAAGCAAGACGGTGATTCAAAAATATTTGGCGGGCAGCTTTCCAAGCGTGCACACCGCCAGAATCGCTGCGCTTTCCGCTACAATTGCCCAATCCTATCCGAACAGGATATTTATTTTAATTGCTTTCTTAGGCACAATCAGCGTTGGCTACTCAAGAATTTATCTTAAAAAGCACTATTTGACAGACGTGCTTGCCGGATTCTTTATCGGGGCATTTATTGGCATCTTGGGGATCGGCATACAAAACTATTTAAATCTGTATTAAAAGACCGGTGGCATGCCAGAATCACTTGCAGTGCTGATGCTGAAATGCTTCTACTTGATGCTGCCGGCTTACTTTGCCAACATGGCGCCCGTCATCGTAAAAAAAATCAATGTACTTGCAGTTCCAATAGATTTTAACAAAAAAATAAATGGACGCCCGCTGCTGGGGAGCAACAAAACATATCGCGGCTTGGTTTTCGGAATTGGCTTTGCAGTCATTATTGCATATCTGCAATTTTTGCTTTACGGCAGGGAATTTTTCAGGGGCATCTCATTTATTCCTTATGAAAACTGGCCGTTATTCGGGTTTTTGATGGGCCTCGGGGCTTTGACAGGTGACTTAGTTAAAAGTTTCTTCAAAAGAAGAGTCGGCATCGAACCGGGCAGGACATTCATTCCTTTCGACCAGGCAGATTTTGTAATTGGAGCTTTGCTTTTCATCACGCCGGTGTTTGGGCTTACATTGAATATCCTCTTTATTTCCTTGTTGCTGAGTTTTGTATTGGACGTCATAGTCAACCATATTGCATTTTATCTAGGGGCAAGGAACGAGAAGTGGTAGTTAGGCAAAAAACAGCAAAGTTGCGATTATAACAAACCCGCTGTTGTAAAAAATCAGCCTGTAATGGTTTTTTTCCCGTTCATTATGCATCAATGAAGCTGCCGGCAGACCGTAAAGAAGTATTAAGCTTGATTCTATTGCGAAGAGGTTGGTGTTTTTTGCGCTTAAAAAAAATATGATTCCAAGCAGCTGGTAGATTATTAATGATTTTTTTTGGAAGTCTGTCATTTTATATTCAATAAAAAATAAAAAAATGAGGTAGGCTATTGATATGAGCAGGCTGGAATAATCATTAACAAAATAGAACATCAAAAAAGCAAAGGCAGCAGACAGCAGTATTTTCCTCAGAAGTTTAAAGTACTTTTCCAGAGGCTTTTGCTCTTCAGGAGCTATCCTTGCAAGAATCATCCCAATCAAAAGTCCAGAATAGGAAATCAAAGAAGCAAAAAAATAGTTTATGAATTGCATATTATTTTCATATATGGTCAATCTTATTTATCCTTCTGATGTGCCTCGGCTCGTTGCTGAAATCAGTGTCGAGCCACATTTTTACTGCCTCTATGGCCTCTTTCTTGCCCAAGAACCTTGCCCCCAATGAGAGTATGTTTGCACTGTTGTGGGTGCGGGAAAGCTTTACAATTTCTATATCGCCGCCGTAGTACAAAGCAGCCCTGACGCCCTTGATTCTGTTGGCAGCTATTGCCTCGCCCTGGCCTGAAGCCCCGAAGATTATTCCCTTGCTGCTTTTTGGGTCTTTAGCGACTTTTTTTGCCACCGGAACAATAAAATCAGGATAGTCGTCCTCATGATCGAGCTTATGCGCGCCTTCATCCTCAACTTCAAAATCCAAGCTCTTTAGGTATTTTTTAACTTCTTCCTTCAGCTCAAATCCTGCGTGGTCCGACCCGAGAAATATTTTCTGCTTCATGATAATCTACATTAGGCCCAGGACTTTTAAATCTTTCTCCAGCCCGGGGACAGTCGGGTATTTTTTTAGGTCCTTGTGGCTTATCCACTTAAATTCAACATTTTCATGGTCAAGCCTTATATTCGGTGATTTTACTTTGCAAAGGAAAGGCATGATGACCCATCTTTTTCCGTTGCTGTTGTCGTCTTTCTGAAACAATCTGCCTTCTTTTACGATTTTTGCACTTAATCCGATTTCTTCCTTTATCTCCCTCAGCACAGTGTCTTCTGCCGACTCAAATTCCTTGACATAGCCTGAGCAGAAACTCCATTTGTTCGGGTAATTCCAGTCTTTTGGGGATTTTTTCAGGATTAGAATTTTGCCTTTGTGCTTTACAATTGCTGTTACAACAAAATAGGTTTTCATAATGCAAAGAATAAGCCTTAATATTTAAATCTTAATGCCATGTTCCCCGCCATGTTGAATGTCCCCATTGCACAAGCAAGTCAACTCCAAGCCTCTCAACCTGCAGAGGCACGTCGCATGCCCCAAAGCACGACCCCATCCATATGACAACAGAAGAGCCTGTATCTTTTTCTATGGCCTGCTGTATCTCCTTTGCCCTCGGCTTCAGCCCGTCAGGCAGCTGAACGCAGA
>CAZFEZ010000059.1:0-4729 GCA_964518225.1 uncultured Methanosarcinales archaeon
AGGAGTGCATCAAGATAGAAGACGGAAAGCTGACAATAGACGAGCATTTATGCACAGGATGCGGCATATGCCCAAAGGCTGCCCCGCTTGCAATAAAGATAATCAACCTTCCAGAAGAGATGAAAACAAGGCCGGTTCACCGCTACGGCGAAAACAGGTTTGTGCTTTATTCAATTCCAACGCCTTCAATAGGCAGAGTTACAGGGATACTTGGAGTGAATGGAATAGGAAAATCCACTGCAATCAAGATTTTGGCAAGTGTATTAAAGCCGAATTTTGGCGACTGGCAAGGCCAGCAAAGCGATTATGGGCAGCTGATAGCATACTTCAAAGGCACAGAAGCGCAGGGTTTTTTTGAGAAAGTAAAAGAAGGGGAGATTAAGGTTGCTTACAAGCCGCAGCAGGTTGAATTAATTCCAAAAACAACCAAAGGGAAAGTAATTGAACTGTTAAGAAAGGTCGATGAGAAAGGCGAGCTCAAAAAAATTGCAAATGAATTGCAGATAAATGAAATATTGGATAACAGTATAGCTGAAATTTCAGGGGGAGAGCTTCAGAGGGTTGCGATTGCCGCAACTGTGCTGAAAAATGCAAACCTGTACATTTTTGACGAGCCTACAGGCTATCTTGACATAAAGCAAAGGATAAACGCCAGCAAGTTCATAAAATCATTAATAAATGAAAGCAACTCTGTCTTGGTTGTCGAGCATGACTTGATAATTCTCGATTATATAGCTGATTTGGTGCATCTAATGTACGGCAAAGAAAATTGCTACGGGATTGTGAGCGGAGTTAAGCCTGTAAGAAACGGCATCAATGTTTACCTTTCAGGTTATATAAAGGAAGAGAATGTCAGATTCAGAGAATCTACAATAAAATTTGCAGAAAAGCCGCCAGTCAAGAAAAAGCATTTCAAAGAGGTAATTACGTCTTGGGATGCAATTGAGAAAAAACTCGGCAATTTTAATTTGAAGGCCCACAAAGGCTCAATACACAAGAATGAGATAATCGGGATTTTAGGCGAGAACGGAATTGGGAAGACAACTTTCGTGAAGATTTTGGCCGGAGTGCTGGAGCAAGACAAGGGAGATGTAACGCATAAATTAAAAGTGAGCTACAAGCCGCAGTATCTGGAAGCGTCGGATGATTTGGTAATAGATGCTTTAAAAAACGCATTTTCAAAATATTCAAACCAGATAATATGCCCATTAAACCTGCAGCAGCTTTCATTAAACAGGCTGAGCGAGCTTTCAGGGGGAGAGCTTCAGAGGGTTGCGATTGCGCATTGCCTGCAGCAGGATGCTGATTTGTATCTCCTTGATGAACCTTCAGCATATCTTGATTCAGAGCAAAGGCTTGTCCTGTCGAAAGTGATACGGGATTTTATCGAGCAGAAAGAGGCTTCTGCGCTGATTGTTGACCATGACTTGCTGTTTGCTGACTACATAAGCGACAGGCTGATTGTGTTTGAGGGCAAGCCTGCGATGGAAGGCAGTGTGGCAGGACCTTTTGAAATGGAGGATGGGATGAACAAATTCCTGAAAGAGCTTGGCATTACACTGAGAAGGGACCCGGAAACATACAGGCCTAGGGTCAATAAGCTGGATTCGAGATTGGATAGAGAGCAGAAAGAAAGCGGGAAGTATTATTATGTTTGAAAAAATTGTTCAAATAAATTTTTAGAAATTTCTTAATGACTAATGTGTTTTTGGTAAAATGCTATTGCTTTCCCTGCTTCAGTTATCAATTGAGGAGAATAAAATTCTTTCTCTGCCAACCTTGCCTCCAGAACTTGCGGCTCATACTTTTTATCTTCTTTACTTGAGTGTTTAGTCCAAAATCCTTGAGCAACTAAAATATCTTGCAAGGATTTCATAGTGTCATACCGATTAGGATATTCCAAATTACCAAAAAGAGCAGCAACCGAATAGAACCCCCTAACCTTTATTGAATGCTGCATTCGCCTATTTTCATGTGTATCAGCAAATTCAACCATAAACAAAGATTAGCACACTTATATTTAAATATTACTGCACAAAATTTTCAAAAATGGAAATAAACAAAATAGGATTATTATAAATTAGTTCTTATTTCTTCTCCATCCTTTCCATAACAGCCTTGAGAATTACGGGCCAAGCGATTGTCGCATCTGCCAAAACTTCAGCGAATTTGCCGCCTTCGTTCTCGGGAACGAATTTTCCCCAGGAAATGCTTTCAGAATATGTGCAGCCTGACAAGCCGCCCCAATGTACTGACTCAGGGCATATCCTGAGCCCGTAATGAAATCTTTTGAATCCTCCGCCGTGCCCGATTCTTTTATCGATTATGTCAAGGTAGGGGCCGACTTGCTGCGCCCAATTTCGGGGAACGCCGCCTCCGATTGTGAAGATGCCGACCTTTTTTGCGTTTTTTATCTGCTCGGTGTAATGCTCTAAATCAAGGAATGGGCTAAACTGAAATGGTTTTTCGCCTTTTATTGCCTGCTTCCTCATGTAGATTCCCAAATCTAGTCCAAGCTCCGAGTCCGTGAAAGCAGGAATATAGACAGGGACATTTTTCAGATAAGCTGATTTTAATATTGCCCTCCCCTTTGTGTTATCGTGAAGATATTTTCCAAGGAAATTTGTTATTTTATGGCTGCACAAATCCTCATTTTTGTCAACACCGTCCAGGACATTTGTTACGATTTCCTCTGCGTCGTCAAGATTTTTTTCAAGCTCTATTGTGTCGTAAACCCTGTTGTAGCCTTTTTCGTATAATTTAACGTCATCCATGCCCGGGTTGTGCTTGAAATGGCGCATGCCGACAGACTCGACAAAACCATGAGTCATAAGAGCGCCTGTGCTTACTACCGCATTCAGCATTCCCTTGTCAATCATGTCGCAGATCATGAGGCCCATTTTTGCAACAGTCATTGCTCCGGAAAAAGTTCCTACGACAAAGCAGTCTTTGTCACTAGCCATTTCATGAAGGACGTCAGCCGCATGGCCAAGAGTCCTGCCACCAAAAGCGGTTTTTGACATTGCCCTTGCAAGCTCGTCAAAATTTTTTATTTTGCCCAAGTCCAGCGCTTCCAGCGGCTCAAGATTGTCAGAAAAACCAGTTGCGTAGCCCGAAGCGCCTCTTCTGTGCGATTTTTCCTGGGAATGCTCAACTTTTATTTTTTCCATTTTGAATTCTGCCGAGAAAAAAGTAATAAATTTTTTTGTTTATAAAGTTTGTTAAAATATCTGATTAAAAACTTTTTATGCCCTTCCTTTGCTTTCTCCAGAAACAATTCCGGACGCAATCAAGTGCGCCAGCCTCAAAGGCTCCGGAACCAAGCTTCTCGTGCACACAATTTTAAGAATTTTATTTGCTTCCTCAAAATCTATTCCTGTTAACTGGGCAAATATATTATTGATTTTGACAACTTTTCCAGCCTTTTCAATCAGTTTTGTTTTGTTTTGTTTTTTTATTTTGATCAGTATTTTCTTGATATTTTCAATGTCGGGCATTTTTCTTATTATTGTGATAACGGGCAGTTTTGCCTGTTTGCTTAATTCTTTTATGTCAATAATGTTAAAACCGCCAACGGCAATTCCGTTAAGGAAGATACACTGCAATTGGGGCTTGAACTTGCACTTGCTAATCATATTGGAGATTCTCTTTGTAGCGTCATTTCCATCAACATCAGCTTTTGTCGACAAGATGCCGTCAACCCAGGAGCCTCCCCGCATGACAACCCCGACAACAAGTACTTTTTTGTCTTTGAACTTGTTGAAAGGCGAGTCGTCGATTCCAATAACCCGGATTTCTTTTTTTACCATTTGATTTTAAGCCAGATGTTCACAACGGTTTACTTCCATCACTCTGCTTCCAAAAGCCGTTCTCGAGTACTTTTATTTATAGAGAACTTTGAATGTAAATTGCAAAATAGTCGGGTTTTCAAATTTCTCTATACAATATTGGCTTTCGCAATGTTTTTGTTAACAACACTTTCTATTTGAATGAAGTCCTCATAAAAGTTAAGGGCTTTAATGCCCATGTTGACGTCAAAAATTTCCTGATTTATACCGTAAAATGTAGCCCTAAATTCACTCGTGACAAAAGTGCCAAAATTTAATGGAAAGTGCAGTTAACGTGAAATTAATGTCTTTCCACTACTTATTTTGTTTATTTCCCAACGCATTAATCAAATAAATAATATTTTCAAAAATAAAATAAAACCTATTCCCTGAACTCTATATCGTCAATTATTCCGTCAGAATCCAAGTCTATTCCTTCAACAACGTTTGCCTTGATGCTTGGATTATGCACATTTCCATTCGTTACCTTCCCAAAATCTTTCAGAAATGCTATGATTGCCGCTCTTGTGCCGCTGAACCGCTTTCCTGCGACAACCAAAACATACTTGTCTTTGGAGAAAGGGCTTTTCAGTTTTACAATCAAGCCGCATTCGTCCTGGGGATAGGTTTCATTTGAGATTGTTGATTTTATGTTGCCATTTTCAAACCTTATTGGCATTTTCGGATTGGCTTTTTCCACAATTTTATTGACAAGGGGGCCGCCAATGAGTATCAGGTTGTTGTTTAAATCATCTTCCCTTACCTCTGTGTCTAGCTTAACATTAAATTTCGGAACGTAATTAAGAAAAGTGCCCAGAAACAGAGCCAAATCCATCCCATAGTAGCCGTCCCTGCTTCTTGCTTTATCGGGCCCGTGGGGATCAGGAGAGCCGACAATAATC
>CAZFEZ010000059.1:4750-5766 GCA_964518225.1 uncultured Methanosarcinales archaeon
GATTACAAATGCGGGCTCTGTTAATGCATAGAAATTTGCGGTTGCTCCCTGCTTGGTCTCTTTCTTGACGACTTTGATGATTCCGGCTTTCTCGAGATTTCTCATATGGTAATATATTTTCTGCTCATGCACCTTCAAAGCCTTTGCAATGTCAATTGGGTACATAGATTCTTTTGCCAGCAGATGGAGTATTTTATTAGCCAAGCCCGAGCTTAAGGATTTAGCGTGCTCAGCACTTATTTCCTTGGCTGGCAATGAGTAAATTTCGTTTTTCTGCTTGTCTATGATGAACATAAGCCCTAAAAAGCGGAACTACTATAAAAATTTTTTTAATGGCATTGTGGATTAAGTATTTGCAGATTTAATATGAAAGATTTAAATAAAAAGAGATTGTTCCATTAGGCTATGTCATTGGAAATCTTTACTCAAGAGAATAATCCGGAAATTGAAAAGAATGCCATGATATCTGGTAGATCAGCAGAATTTCTATGGGGATTTAGACTGATACAGGGAACATTAAAGCCAAAGGTCGAGCTTGTATATCAAGGAACTGGCTTGTCTATATCTAATGAGGTACTGCATCAAATTTTAAGAAGGTTGGGATACGACAATCCGTACTCTACATTATATTCAGTCTCTTCACCAATTATAAACAGCAGCAAACCTATGGAGGATTATAGGTATTTTCCATTTGGCTCAGTCGAATTTTACAAGCAATTTTATTTTAATTTGAACGAATGCGCTTCAAATGGCTCAATTACTGAGGGAGAATTTGATAAGGTATATGCAGCAAATACAAGAAGAACAACTAAAATGCTGACTAATCTGAGTAAATTAGAATGGGGTGAAGATTTGAATGTCCCTTCTGGAGCAACAGAGATGATAGGCACCCATATATCAGAATTTACGAAAGACCGGCTGATTGCGCCGTTTGTGGAAAAAGTAAGGGAAAGATTATACAATTAATATTATAATTTTTTTTATAATAGTACTATAATTTTTTTAATAACATTTAT
>CAZFEZ010000060.1:0-5711 GCA_964518225.1 uncultured Methanosarcinales archaeon
ATTAGTAAATAAGATATTATAGCACAAATTTTTCCATTATCGTTTTTTGCCATAAACCTTATCCGTTTACTGGTATATTTATTAACTTTTCTATATGAACAATAAAAGATGCCCCGCAGGACAATTAGGATAAGTGCCCATGCCGGGATTTGAACCCGGGCTACAGGATCCGCAATCCTGTGTGCTGTTCCAGACTACACCACACGGGCGAGTGATAATCATTCAATCAGCAACACTTTATAAAGGAATTGGGAAATACTATAGGGGGTTTCTATTATAATCCGTTATACCGCAGGGGCAGTTAATTAAAGATAAAAGAAAATGATTTATAAAGTTTTGTTAATATATTGAAAATTCTGATTTATTATTCTTTCCAATCGCTAAGGCTTATCTGGCCTTTTCTTTTGTTTTCGGGAACTTCAATCTGCTCCTGGCCAAGCTGCTTTTTGACGCTTAATGCCACTTTTTCACCCAAAAGCTGGGTCAGTGTAGGCAAGCCTGCATTCCTCAGGTCTTTGATGTCTCTTATCCGGTTCCTGAACAAAAGCCTTGCCCTCGCCCGCCCGATATTTTCGAGCCTGACCAAAGGCAGTAATTCTTCCTTGACGCCATATTTTAATCTCAGCCTAAGCTTCACAATTTCCTTTATCAAAGCCTGGTAATGCATTATCCTGCTTATTTCCTCTGTTGCATAGAGCAGCCAATCGGCAATCTCCATCTTCATTCTTAATTCCCCGGGCCTTATGTTATATTCTTCCAGCAAGAATTCCTCATCCTGCTCGCTTATCCAATGATTCAGCATCAATGCCGTTTTTACGGAGTTCAAAAAATCCTCATATTCAGGCTCGTACATTGAAGGCTCATTTTCCAGCAAAAAACCGCTGTACTGCAGCATTGACTCCTGTATTTTGTCATATTCCCTTACCCCTACTTTCAGCATTGGCCTTATCTCCAAGGTATGGGAGACCATCTGCAGGAACGAGAAAGCGTCAATTCTCTTATCAGATGCATTCTGCATGCACTGGATTATGAAGTTGGCAGTCAAGGGATCTATGTAAAGCTCGGCAATTCTCTTGCCTATCAAAGTTGGCTTTAGCTTTTCATCATCTATTTCA
This sequence comes from uncultured Methanosarcinales archaeon, assembly GCA_964518225.1. Taxonomy (GTDB): domain Archaea; phylum Nanobdellota; class Nanobdellia; order Woesearchaeales; family GW2011-AR4. Next base: position 1,116 of record CAZFEZ010000060.1, read on the forward strand.
TCAGCTCCGGTAAAATCCTCTCCAGAGCGCATTATAAACTCCCATTCGTCCAGCATGTCTATGACTTTTGTTATTGTCGCGTGCAGCCTTCTCAAATCCTTGAATTGATGGGCATAGAAAGTCTTGTCAAAAAAATCAAAAAGCTGCTTTTTTGTGGCAGTGAAGCCTGCCGCCACCAGTGAAAGTACATAAGTCCTGAGAACAGGCTCCACTGCAAGCTTTGAGTAGATGTCCTCAGGGGTTCCATTCAAGTATTTTTCCTCTATTTTTTCCTTCTCGGAATTAGTAAGTGCAATTGCAATTGACTGCCCTTCATTGTCGTAATTTGGCCTGCCTGCCCTGCCCGACATCTGCATGTAGTCCAGCACCGGAATCCATGTAAGCCCGTGAATTGTGTATCTTTTAAGGTCCCGTATAACTGCCCTGTAAGCCGGCAAATCCACCCCATATGCAAGAGTAGGCGTGCAGCATATCAGTTTTATCGTGCCATTCCTGAAATTGTCCTCTATAATATTTTTTTGCTGCTGCGTCAGGCCTGCGTGATGGAATGCAACTCCTTTTTTTATGCAGAATGCAAGCCTCTCGCATTGTTTTGTAGGCCTTGAAAGCGCATTCAAAGCGTCATCAGCCAATAAGTTTAGGGCATCATCTCCTGTTTTTATTTTCCTTGATACATCCTCGGCTGTTTTTTCAGCAGCTTTTTTTGTATTCACAAAAACAAGTGCCTGCTTTCCAATCTTCAAAGTGTCCAAAGCGATATTCAGAACAGCGCTGTCAAACTCGTCGTCAAGCTTTATGGATTTTGGCATAAGCTGGAAAAGAGAAAGCCTGTTTATAAAGTTTGCCTGGAAGATTTAAGAATGTCAGATCACATTCACGTTTATTGTCTGCTCGATTTCATCAATGCCGTCGCTCACAATAACTTTGACAACCTTGGATCCCCTTGTTGTGAATATTCGCTGGTGCAGGGAGGTTGCTTTGTATTTCTGCAGAAAGCCGAAGTTCCATGTGTAGCTCAAGTCATCTTCATCTTCATCAATTGCTTTGACAAACATCAGCACAGGCTTATTGACTCTTGCAACAACCGTTTTGCTGGCATTTATAATATTTGGCGGCCTGTTATTGTCTGTTATTTCAGATTTCGCTATCTGCCTTGTCTCTGACTCGCCGTCATTGGCAACAAACACCAGATCAATCTTTACAGCCTCGCCTTTGGCTGCTGCGCTGAAATCAGGCGTCCACAGAAACGCGTTTCCCTCCAAGGATGAGCCGTCAGGAGGATTATCAATTGAATAAGTGATTTCATCGCCATCTGGGTCATTGGCGTTAAGCAGTATAGCAATGCTGTCCCCTTCTTTTGCCTTTATGTCATTTATTGCCCCAAATACAGGCGGCCTGTTGACTTGCTCAATTCTTACATCCGCAAACTTTGAAGTCTCAAGTGATCCGTCGCTTGCAGTAACTTTGACACTGTAATCTCCAGCATCTCCGAAGTTTGACTTGTAAGAGTCTGTGTCCATAAATCCGGAGTAGCTCAGCTTGACATTGTCTCCATCCAAATCATATGCTCTCGGCGCTATTTTCAAGTCATCTCCCTCGTTTATGGCTATGGGTTCAATATCTTCAAGCTCAGGCGGCCTGTTGACATCATTGACTGTTATAATAACATTATGAATGATTTTTTTGTCTTTTGATGACGCTGTAAACTGTACATAATAGCTCTTGCTTAGTATTCCAAACTGGTTCAGCATACGGTCCAAAAATCCCTCCCTCTTTACCGAATCATAGCTCGGCTTCCATGTGAATACGCTTCCGTTCAATGCTGCGCCATCTGGCATGTTGTCGGCACTGTAAGTTACCTCGTCTCCATCCGGGTCATCAGCATCGAGAATTATTTTTAGCTCGTCGTTTTCATTCACAATCCTGTTGCCTATCTCGTTAAAAGCCAGCGGCCTGTCAACATCATTGACAACAACCTTAACATTTTTGTCTTCGCTGAATCCCTTTCCCTCTGCATGAACCGTGATTTTATAGGTGCCTGCATCAGAATAGCCTGTTATCCATTCATTTTTGTTGCCGACAGGATCTGATATTGAGTACGCCAAGCCATATTTCTTAAAATCAGGAAGTTCTAATTTGACTGCATCATTTTCATTTACGGTAATATCAGCTATCCCATCAAGCAGCCCTTCAACATCAACATCCTCTACATCCACATCCCATTTCCTAATGGCTTCTGTTGTTCCGTCTGATACAGAAACAGAGATTTTATGGCTTCCGGCATCGCCATACGTAGTATCATAGTCAAATTCTTCCCCATCTCCGGATTTTTCACCATCTAAACGCCATTCATAGCTCAGCTCATCCTTGTTTAAGTCTGTTGCCATAACAATAAATTTTATCGATTCTGACTCTTTAATGCTCAATGCATCCTGTTCCGGAGAATAAGACTCTATTAGGGGGGACGCTTCCTTTTTTGTAACTGTTATAAGAACATCCTTGGAAACGCTTGTAACGCCATCAGTGACTGTTATGGTTGTTTTGTATTCCCCGGCATCGCCATATTGTGTCTGCCATTCGCCGTTGTCATCAAGCGGGGCCTCATATTTTGTTATAAGACTATCTGCATCCGGATCAGCTGCATTTGTCTGCAGGCTCAGTTTTTCTGTTTCCTGCAGCGTGAAGTTGGCAATAGAATATACAATATAAGGGAGTACCAAAAATATAGTTGCCAATAATGCAATCCTTTTATTCATTTATCCCCCCTCTAAAAAGAAAATATAGAGAAATTTGAATAATCCATTATTTTTTACATTTCATTCAAAGTTCTCTTTGAGAATTTTGACAATTTGATAATTTTTCAAAATTCTCAATAAATGATTATTTCTTTTGCACTATGTCAGTTATTACAGGCGGCCTGTTTACATTCTCGACATCAAGCATAAATGTCTGCGATGTTGTGTCCTGCCCGTCTGAAGCGCTTACGGTAATTTCATAAGTGCCTGAGCTGTCATAATCCGTCTGCCACGTGAATACATTATCTTCCTGTAGGAAGTGCCCGTCGCTGATTGAGTAATTTATTGAATCCTGATCGGCATCTGTAGCCAATGCGGTTATTGTAACCTTGTCTGTCTCTTTTACGTTCATGTTACCCATACTTTCAAGTACAGGCTTCCTGTTAACGTTCTTAACTTTGACAGACCATATCTTGCTTGTGCTTGAGAACCCGTCAGACACTTCAACTTTCACTGTATGGGAGCCGGAGTCGTCATAAGTTGTCTGGTATGAATACTTGTCATCTGTGCCTGATTCGGCTCCGTCAAGCTTCCATGAATAAGACAATGGGTCTTTATTAAGGTCGCTGGCTTCTATGCTGAAATCCACAGCTTGCGTCTCGTCAGCCTCCAAGCCGCTTTCTATGGGCCTCGCGCTGTCTATTGTTGGAGATTCTTCCCTCTTGTTTATGATTATCAAAACATCCCTCGAGGTTGTAGCTTCACCGTCTGATGCCGTAACAGTAACTGTGTATTCCCCGGCATCGCCATATTGTGTCTGCCATTCGCCGTTGTCATTTAATGGGGAAGTGTATGTAAACACCAAGTTTGTGTTTTTGTCGAGGTCTTCTGCATTTGGCACAAGGCTCACAAGCTCTGTCTCCTGAACTAAAATAACAACCGGCTTTTCAGTGGATTTTTCATGAAATTGCTCTTTCTCTTCTGGCTTCTGCTCTTCCTTGCCAGTTTCTTCTTCAGGAGCTTGTTCTTCAGGAACTTGTATTTCCTCCTTTGTTGTTTCTCCTGTAACGGGAGGCTGCTCTTCCTTTTCTTCCATTGATTCCCCTGACTCAATGAAAACATCCTGCTCCGGCAATCCTGCATCCAGATGGTTCATGAATTTTATAGGAACTTCAAACTTTGTTGCGTTGCTGGCAGGGGCTGGCATCAGGAAGAATATCTGCACATGGCTGTTCAGCCCAAAGTTTCCCGGGCTTGCGCCGTAAGTCTTGCCGTCGCTATGGTAAGCAACAGCAATTACTGATGACTCTTCTTTTGTGCTTGCCTCAAGAGTCTTGAGCTTCAATGAGAATGATGCCGTGCCTTTCTCGTCTGATTTAAAGCTGTTTTCCGAGCCGTCTTCTGCGCCGCATGGCTTGTCCGATATGCTTGGCTCAGGAGGCAGTTTTATTCTGGAGCACCATACTGTGTAAACGCTGTCAGGAACAAGATTCTTGAAAGAAAGCTCCATATCTGCATTGCCGTCATTGGCGCTGTAAATGCCGATGCCGCTTGCGGAAAGCCATTGTCCCAACGTGAACCCGAGCTCCTTGCCCTTGTCAAAAGGCCCCAATGGATTCAAGCCGGTCTTGAATGGATCGTGGGCGGTTGGAGCGGCTGCTGCATATGCCTGCTTTGCAAGATCTGAAGGATCCTTAGCCTCTGCCCTTACAACTTTACCGACGGTTTCCTGCGGCGCAGCTTCTTTTGGAGGCGTATTATAGAGAGTCTGGTAGACTTCGCAGCTACTCAGCAAGAAAACAGAGATTATAAGCAGAACGACCAATGACTGTGTTTTGAAATTCATCATGCACCCTCCTTT
>CAZFEZ010000061.1:0-5587 GCA_964518225.1 uncultured Methanosarcinales archaeon
AACATTATTGGATACTTTTTTTTCTCCAGCCTTCCTATATTGTAAAGTTCAGTAAATGACTTTTGCGAGACCTTCTGGCAATGCTCATTAATTGTTGTGTAAAAAATGTTATAATCGGCGCTTATGCCGATTCTTTTCCAGTCATAAACAAAATCAGGCCTTATCTCTTCAAGAGTTTTCAGGCACAAGCCAACAAACTCCTTCCTTTTCATGAACTGCCCTTTGACATTCTTCGTTTTCTCTATCATTCTTTCAGTCGCCAACCCGTTGTCGTCCGTGCCAAAAGGGTAAAATATGTTTTTGCCAAGCATTCTTTGGAACCTTGCAACAAAATCCTGCTGTGAATAAGAAAAGGAATGCCCAAGATGCATCTTGCCAGAGACTGTTGGAGGTGGAGTGTCAACAGAATAGATTTCAGCATTGCTTTTTGAATTAAAGGCATATATTTTTTCCTTCTCCCAGAACTCAAGCCATTTTGGCTCTGATTCTTTTGGATTGTAGTTTTTTGGAAGTTCCATTTTACTAGTTGGTTTTTATTAAGTATTTAAATGTTTAATGATAGAAATTTATGAGTTACCTTGAAGCGCATCTGTTTGGCCCGAACTCAAGCTGCTCTGCCATCTGCCTTGGCAGATTCACCAAATCAAGGTTTAAGCTTTTTATCTGCCCGTAGTTTGGCGGTGAAGCTGGAAGATTTTGCAGTATGTAACTAACAAATTCACGCTCAGAATTTAGGTTTAGTGATTTATTGTTGCTTGATATCGTGCCAAGTTTTTCATGAATTGGTGCATTGTCATAATTGGTAAAATGTGCGGGCAAAATAATTAAATTTTCATCTAAAGTTTTTATTTTTACCAATGAGGAATGCAGCAGCTTTGCCCATTTTTCTATTTCTTCCCTATCTCTACCCAAATCAGGCCTGCCTACCCCTTCCAAAAACAATGTGTCACCCGTTAAAAGAGCCGTGTCATTTACAAGCAGGCAAACGCTTCCATCTGTATGCCCTGGCGTTTTTATTATTTTTATTTTATTTTGGCCGATAGCGATTTCGTCAAGTTTATTTAAGTCAGCAAAATCAACGTTTGCATTAAAGTCCCTGCCGGAAACATAATAATTTGTTTTTGTTATTTCGCTCAGCATTTTCGCTCCAGATAAATGGTCTGCATGTACATGTGTTTCAATTATTCCAATAATTTTAAATCCAATTTTCTTCACTAAATCTGCATATTCCTCAATAAATTGGGAAGGGTCTACGATAAAGCATTCTTTTGCTGAGGTTGAGCCTATCAGATAAGACAAGCAGCCTTTTCCTGTTCTTATGATTTGTTTAACCAATAAATCGCCTTCATTAATTACATCAACTGCCTGATGCAGCGCATTCCATCCCATCATGCCTTTCTCAAGAACCAGCGTATTGTAGCCCAAAGACTCAAGAAGCATGGAAGCATTCTGGGAAGTAACGCCGGCATTGCACACTGTAATTATCTTTTTGTGTTTTGGCAGCTGGCTTAATTTGCTCTTTACAGTTTCAAAATTGCCGTGCCAAATGTCATCATATACGTCGATATTTTCACTTCCTTTGATATGCCAATCCTTGAAACTGCTTTCTGTCCTTATATCTAGTACTAAAACTGATTTATCATTATTTTTTGCAAGCTCCTTTGAGTTTATGAATTGCATTTTATTTAACCTGGCTGTTCAGCCACTCAACTTCTTCCGGCTCCAATTCAAGCTGGCTTACTATGCTGTTTCTCATATCTTTATTTTTGAACATGACAGGGATGTAAGGCATTGTGCTTTTAAGGATTTCTTTTTTTGAAGTATGTGTTTTTGAGGCAATCTTCTCAGCAATATCCTTCTTTTTTGCTGCCTTCTGGCTTGCCCACCATAGCTTTAAGATTCTGCCTGTCGGCTTGTATTCAACAAGAGCTTTGTATTTGTCATTTTTAGCCGATGCAATTCCGGCTGTTATCAAGGCATTTATGTAAATCAAAAACCTGTAATGCTGCCATCGTCTGATGCGCCTGTTGAAGACATCTGCCTTGCTCAGCATTTCATAAGCCCCTGCAAGCTCCTCCGGATTTGTGTATTCCTTTGGCAGGTTTTCATCAATCCAGAGAAATTGCTCGTTCAAGTCTTCCTCGACATTGTCAAATGCAGAAATTGCAATTTTTAGGTCAGTTGTCTTGAATATCTTGTTTAATGCCGTCATTATGCTGTCAGTTTTGTTTCTTTCAGAAAGCTCTTCCAGGCTCTCCTCTGTAAGCTCTTTTTTCTCATACGCCAATGCCTGAAGGTTATTTATTGCGGCCCTTGCATCCCCCCCTGACCTTCTTGAAAGTATTTTAAGCACCCCATCATCATATTTTATTTTTTCATAGTCGCAAACTCTCTTTAATACCCGGAATACTGCCAGATGGTCAAGCTGCTCGAACTCAATTAAGTTTGATTTGCCCCTCAAAGAGCTGAATTTGTTGTCAAAGGGATTTGTGGCAGTGAGGATTAGCGGATATGGTGAACTTTCAATAAGCTTCAGCAGCGCCTGAATGCCTCCCCTGTCCTCGCGCCCGCTCAGCCCGTCAATTTCATCAACAAGGATTATTTTTCCTCTTGCAAACAGGCTTTGCTGCTTTATTGCGTTTCCAATCTTCTGGTTTATTTGCTCCGCATTCCTGAAATCGCTCGCATTGACTTCAATGATTTCCAGCCCAAGCTCGTTTGCTATTGCATAGGCAGAGCATGTTTTTCCGACCCCGGAAGGGCCGTAAATCAGCGCAGAATTCTTTTTTTCCTTTGCAAAATTAACTATGAAATTCTTCAATTTTTTTATATTCTCATCCTGCCCAAATATTTCCTTCGCTGTTTTTGGAACATACCTGTGGATTAGAGGCTGCATGGCCATGAGAGAAGCTGCATATTTTATTAAGTTATTGAATTTCAAACTCGATTGCAGAAATCTGTTATCACTATGCAATTCTCACAATGAAAAGTTTTAAATATAAACAATGGAACTATGCAGGCATGGGGGCAAATAACTCGAGATTCTATTTTGTTCTGCTGGCAGTGGGGTCAGCAATCGGCATTGGCGGCATATGGCTTTATCCCTTTTTTTCATTCAAGCTGACTGGTTTGATTTTTATTCCGTATTCCATAGCCTTGATTGTGATGGGAATTCCTCTGCTGATGCTTGAGTTCTCGATAGGAAAATGCTTTAGCAAGAATGTTGTGGATTTGTTTGCGTCTATAAGAAAATGGTTCAGCGGCATCGGATGGCTTATGGTCTTTAATGCTTTTATTGTGATGGGCTACTATGCCGTCGTGCTTTCATGGCACATAATATATTTTTTCGCATCCTTTGGGCTGCAATGGGGGGGAGATGCTGAATCTTACTTCTTAAATAATGTGCTTCAGGTATCCAAAGGATTTGAAAGCTTCACGCAGTTTTCCCTGCCAGTTTTCATTGCCCTTGCAATAGCGTGGATTATTGTGTTTCTCTGCGTCAGGAGAGGGTTTGAAGGCATTAAAAAGGCATTTTTAGTGGCAATTCCAATATTTACTTTCTTAGTTGTTTTATTTTTTGTGTATTCCTTGACTCTGGACAATGCATTGTCCGGAGTTTATTCGTTCCTGAAGCCAAATTTTCATGAACTGATTAGGCTAGACGCATGGATTGCCTCATTCTACATGGCGATAATCTCCTTAGGGCTGTCTTTTGGGCTGATGCATGCCTTGGGAAGAAAAAGCAAGGGGACGTTTATAGTTGGAAATTCGCTGGTTGTTGTAATTTTCGAAGTGCTGGTAAGCGTTGCACTAAGCTTTATCTTATTCGGGATTCTCGGATTCTTGAGCATGAAGCAGGGAGTCAGCTTGGGCAGTCTTGATTTTTCCGGCATTGGCTATGAATTCACGATTTTGGCGCAGGCACTGCCTTTCTTTCACAGGCCTACTTTGCTGAGCCTTCTGTTTTTCATATTTTTGTCGCTTTTCTTTCTGCTGGGAACAGCCTCTTTGGCTTATTCAATGTCGCATGTGCTTGTCCATAAGTTCAAAACCAAGCATGTGAATGCGGCCATAATTGTGGCTGGCTTTGGATTTTTATTTGGATTGATGTTCATCATAAAGCCTGGGTTGTACATAATGGACATTGTAATCCATTTTGTTTATTATAACATTGTTCTGGCTGTCCTGCTTGAAGTGATTGCCATCGGATGGTTCTTTAATATTGAGAAGATAGCTGAGTACATTAATCAGCATTCAACATTAAAGATAGGAAGTGTATGGGCGTTTATTGTCAAATATTTTTTGCCTTTGATTTTATCGGCGCTATTGTTTTTGCAGATAAAGAGTGACTTTGCAGCCGCGTATAAAGGCTACCCATTGTGGGCTTTGCTTGTTTTCGGAGTTGGCACTGTTGCTGTTCCGCTCATTGCCGCATTTTTAATGCCGCAGAAACTGCTGGACAGGAAAAGTTAACCAAAACCTTTTTATTCAAGTTTTTAATACACTAAGGCATGGTTGACTGGTTTTCAATTATCCTCATAGTCACGGGCCTTGCCCTGTTTGAGGTAATCATAAGCGTGGACAACGCGATTATCAATGCCGAAGTCCTCGGCACAATGTCCAAAAAAGCAAGAAAGTGGTTTCTTCTTTGGGGCATTTTGATTGCAGTTTTCTTGGTCAGGGGGCTGTTGCCTTGGACAATTTTATGGATAAGCAATCCATCGCTCGGGTTTTTAGGCTCCTTCACAGCCTCTTTCAGCTCCGACCCAAGTGTCGCAAAGGTTATAGAGGAGTCTGCGCCAATACTTTTAATTGGAGGGGGAACATTCCTCATATTCCTGTTCTTTCACTGGCTTTTTTTAGAGCCAAAGCACTACGGGCTTATTGGGGAAAAGTTTATCGAGAGGCAGGGTGTGTGGTTCTTTGCACTTGTTTCAGTGCTGCTTGTCGCCATTGTATGGCTCTCCATAAAAATAAATCCTTTGATGGCGTTGGGCGCTGTGATAGGCTCAAGCGCGTTTTTTATCACACATGGGTTTAAGGAAAACGCAGAGCATGCCGAAAAAAGAATGCTTGAAGGCAGCGCTCACATGTCCGATATCAGCAAAATATTCTATCTTGAAGTTATTGACATGACATTCTCCATTGACGGGATTTTGGGGGCATTTGCATTCACTTTTGTTTTGCCTATAATACTGATTGGGAATGGGATAGGGGCAATTGTAGTAAGGCAGCTTACAGTAATGAACATTGAAAATGTCAAAAAATACAAGTACCTGAAGAACGGGGCAATGTACTCCATATTTGCATTGGGCATCGTGATGACCGGCCACAGCTTTGGAATGCACATACCGGAATGGCTTTCTCCGGTTGTAACTTTCATGATAATAGGGTTTTTCTTCTGGAAGTCATACAAAGACCTTAAAAAACAATAAAATTAAAAAGAAATTGGCCAAATCTCAATAAAGAGGTTAAATCAGATTAACACAAATTCAATACGACCGCACATTACTAAAAACCCAATAACGATTAAAAAATTCATTCACGATTACAACATTAAACAATTTAAAAATAAATAATGAATGAA
>CAZFEZ010000062.1:0-810 GCA_964518225.1 uncultured Methanosarcinales archaeon
CATGCCCGTGGTTTTCATTGCGCCGCATGATATTTACACTTACAGCAAGATACTCGGCAATATAGAAGAAGTGAAAGCGAGAGGGGGAATTGTGATTGCAATCGCAACAGAAGGCGACAGCGAGATACCGAAAAAGGCGGACCATACTATTTTCATACCAAAAACTTTATACACACTGAGTTCCATACTGGCGGTTATTCCATTGCAGCTGCTTGCTTACCACATTGCTGACAAGCTTGGAAAGGACATTGACCAGCCTAGAAATTTGGCAAAATCAGTTGTTGTTGAATAAGATGAGAATAAAACCGCCGCATATAGCACTTACTCTTTTGCTTCTGTCTTGGCTGGCAGACTATTTGCTTCCGCAATACAAATGGATTTCTGGAAATGCCAGATATATCGGGATTTTAATTTTTATTCTTGGCTTGTCGCTAACTTTTTATTCCTTTTACATGTTTAAGAAGAACAAAACACCGATTTTGCCTGGGCAGAAGCCTACCTTTGCAGTTGTGGAAGGCCCTTACAGGTTCACAAGAAACCCGATGTATCTTGGTGTTGCCACTGCATTGCTGGGAGTTTCAATTTATATTGGAAATTTGCTTTCATTACTGTCGCCTTTGATATTCTTTCTTGCTATGAACTTTATTTATGTGCCTTTTGAGGAAAAACTGATGGAGAATATTTTTGGCGGAAAATACCTGGATTACAAGAGAAAAGTCAGAAGATGGATTTAAGTTTTATTTATTTTTTGATTAATGGTGATAAAACAATGAAATGCGCCTATTGCCAAGCGCAGGCAGCGCAAAATAC
>CAZFEZ010000062.1:820-4076 GCA_964518225.1 uncultured Methanosarcinales archaeon
AAATTTATAAAAAATGAAAATTAGAAAAGCAGCAATTAAAGACGCAAAAGGAATCGCGAATGTTCTTGTTCAAAGCTACAATATCAAAGGTTTGAGAGAGGGACTCAATACGTTCAATAATGAAGTAAAAAAACAGCATAATTATATTGTCGCTGAAGATAACGGGAAAGTAATAGGGATTGTAACATGGCTTGTGCACGGGCTGCCAAAGCACCAGCTTTGCGAGCTGGACAGGATTGCTGTTCTGCCCGAATACAGGGGGAAAGGGATTGCCAGGCAATTATTCAACGCATTAATCAGAGATGCAAAGGCATTTTACAAGAAAAATAAATCAAGGCTGAGAAAGTTATATCTGCTGACACATGCAGACAACATAAGGGCGCATAAGTTCTATGAAAAGCTTGGGTTTGGGCATGAAACGACATTAAAGGAACATTATTACAAAGATAAGGATGAATATGTTTATAGTATGTTTTTTTGAATGAACTTTATTTTTTATAGTAAGTTATTTAAATGTTAAATAAAATTTAAGATATAGATGACAACAGAATTTGATTGGGAAGATATTTTATTTCAAGAATTACTACACCCAGATAAAGTAAAACGCACTGAAATCCAAAGACAAGTAGAAAGATATGTTACGAATGGTTTAGGCTATAATTCAAGAACCATATTTATTGATGAGGCTCTAGAAGGGATTCCAAAGTATTGTGGTATAGATTTGCGTGATGAGTTCAGTAGAAATAGTTTAAATGGTTTAAAGGCACATATAGTACATCTTGATGCAATTGTATCTAGAAATCCTAGTTCTGATAAAGTATTTGATTTAGCGAAACAAATAGCAATCGATGGTGCAAAGGATGTAATTTTTTCGTTTTACATTGCGGGCAAAATACAGTATGCTAGCTGAATAGTTGTTAAATAAAATTCAAACCAACCCCAGCAAACTCAAAAACTGCTCTTTTGTTTCGCATCTGAAATAAGGATTTGTCTTCTTTTCCCCGCCGATTGTTGAGAACGGGATATCGCCATAATCGTGCCCGGGGTAAATTTCTACATCGTCGCCTAATTTCTTTAATTTCTGCAAACTTTCAAACAATTTTATTGCGTCCCCTCCAGCCAAATCCGTCCTGCCTATCGCATTGACAAACAAGGTGTCGCCCGTCATTAATTTATTCTCAACAAAAAGACAAATTGCTCCTGGAGTATGCCCGGGTGTATGAATCACTTTTATTTTTAAATTGCCTATTTTTATCTCATCGTTATTTTTCAGTTTTACAATTTTAATGCCGTTATTCTTAATGGATTTGTTTATTGAGTTAAACTCCCATTCATAAAAATAAACCATTGCATTTGTTTTCTCTGCCAGTTCATTGACTTTTTGGACGTGGTCGTAATGAGAATGCGTCAGAATTATTTTTGTTATTTTTAATTTATCTTTGCCGGCAATACCAATCAATTTTTCTATTTCCCAGCCTGCATCAACAACAGCAGCTTCCCTGCTCTTTTCATCCCCGATTATGTAGCTGAAATTCTGCATTGGGCCGACGTGGATCTGCTTGAAGAACATATCACCTTAGTTTATTCGCCTCATTTATAATTGTTTCCCAGATAAGTTTATAAATTGACATTATTTTCTAACAAAGTTTAAAAATGCACCAAGTTAAACTCCAAGTTAATTGTGATAGCGACGTACCTAAAAAAGATTCTAGAAATTGTTTTTATATCTTTAATAATAAAGTCGGTGTTCTGCAAATTTCACAAAGCCAAGTGATTTAGAAAAACTTCTGGCGGGGATAGAATTTCCAGAGGGGGGAGAAAGTATAGAATTATCAAGACCGCCTCTGCAAAAAGAGCAAGTAACATTTTCAGGTGTTAAAATAATAGAGTCAATTCCTGGCCTAAAAGATGAAGAGTATTTATGGGCTCCAGATTATATAAAGGTTAAATAATAAATTTTATTAAGTAACTTTCCTTCCAAAACTCAAGAACCCGGAATGCCCCAGGCCCTGGCTTTTGGGCCTTACCTTTCGCTCTTCGACTTCCCATTCCCTTTCTGTGATTTCAACTGTTTTCAAATAAACAAAACTTTCATTTTTTCTCAAGGCATTGGCAAAATCTGCCACTTGGGGTACAGAAGGGCTGTAAGACACTATAAAACCGCCCGGCTTCAGGGCTTTTGAGCAGCTTTCAATGGCGTCCCAAGGCTCTGGCAGGTCCAATATGATTACATCAATATTTTTATCATCTATTTCTTTATAGATGTTTTTATTTTTTATCTTAATGCTTTTAAGCCCTAAAAAATCTATGTTTGACTTGACGATCTCAATGAAATCCTCCCTTATTTCGTATGTAATAACCTCTTTTGCTATCGATGCAAGAAAGCACGACAATGCGCCTGAGCCAGAGCCGGCATCAAGAACCTTGCTTTGCCTGTTAATGCCGGTTTCTGCAATTATGAAACCTATATCCTTCAAGGGTATTATCTGCGCATCCCTTTTTATCTTCCTGTACAAATCAATAAAGTAAGGAGTGAATATAAAGAATTCCCTGCAGGTGTTTGATTTCAGCAGGCTGCCGTCTTTTGCCTTCAGGTCGCCTTTTTTTATAAAGCCGTATTGGGTGTGCAAATCGTCGTCAATATTTTTTGCATAGAATTTCCTGCCCTGCCTTGTTATAAGCACTTTTTTTATTGAGTCCATAGATTATGATAGAAAAATCAAGCCTATAAAAATTTAATTAAAATAACGGCAAAGTCCGTTAACACCTTAATCAAGTTGGATTTCGCTTCACTCAATCCAACGAACTTACTTCCTGCCTTTTTTCATCTCGCCTTTGCAGTGACCGCATGACGGCATTGTCAATTTCATAATGCCCTTCAATACCAGCAGCAGGGCAAGCACGTACCATATGAAGTATACGTTGCTTGTGGCTTTTGCGTACCATGCCGATGCAAAAAGCACTACTCCAAATATTATGTATTTTCCTGCCCAGCATTTTGAGCATACGCCGTCGTGGCATGTTTGATCCATTAAAGCACCTCCTTTTACTTGATTTCTATACTCTTAAATCAAAGGTTTAAAAACTTTGTGATTTAAAAACTGGCCGGAAAGATTCCCACAAACCTCTTGAGAAACGCCTGTGGAAAAGCATGCAATGCGTAATTTGCTATTACGCGGAACGATTGAGTTTACTGAAAAAGCGGGCCAGGGAAGATTTGAACTCCCGACCTTCTGCTTGCTTCAAAACCAAATGG
>CAZFEZ010000062.1:4096-5512 GCA_964518225.1 uncultured Methanosarcinales archaeon
CCAAGCTGAGCTACTGGCCCATAAGAAGAAAGAATACAGGGAATTGTTTATAAACGTTATTGATAGATGAGTTCATGCTTATGCCTGGTTATATAATCTTTAAAATTATTCACAAAATTTGGCATCATATTCAAAGTTCTGTATTCCGCCTCTGCAAAGGGCTTGATTTTAAAACTGGCAGCATTATCTCCGACAACCCTTATATTTTTTTCGTCAAACATATAATCTTTTCTTTTTCCGGCATAGTAAACAGTTGATAGGTTTCCGGCATCCAGCCCGATTAAGCTGCACATCACAAAATCAAGAGCGACTGCATCAGAAGAAGCGCCCAGAACTCCTGCAAATTTTGAGGTGCCGTTGCAAGGGCCGTTGCCTTCCATCCCATAGACGCCGTCTATTATGTTCAATACAACTTTTTTTCTTAACAATGAATAAAGATCGAGAAGCATGTTTGCAAAATATTCAATATTTGAGTACTTCAGATGGTAGAATCCCCTTCTTGGGCCCGGCATGATGCTGTACAGGTTCTTCACAGCGCCGGTAAAATAAAGCTGGGAATGTGTTTTTAGTTTTGGAATGTTAATTATAGCATCAACCTCATTAAAATAATGAGTCAACGAGAATTCCCTGACAACAAGAGCTTTTTCATTCAAGGCATTTATCTTTTTGTCAAAAACCGCAATCTCCACGCCATTCTTTTTGCAGACATCGTAAATGCCGCAAGTTTTCATAGCCTTAGCCGCGTCTTCAGAGAACGGATTGTCCCCTGCCAGTATTTCGCAATTTTGCGCCTTTAGAATTTTTATTACCGCTTCGATTACGGCAGGGTGCGTTGTCCCAGCTTCCTCCGGGGACATTCCGCTGACAATGTTGGGCTTTAGAAGGACTTTCTGGCCTTGTTTGATAAATTTTGAAATCCCGCCAAGATTATCAAGAAGTTTTCCTGCTGATGCGCCTACATCTTCTTGGCTGTAAGAACTGCATTTCTTCAAACTGACAGTATAAGACATGAAGATTAAATATGCAGGATTGTTTAAATAGTTTATTGCGTCAGGGCTTCATCCCATGAGCCGATCCACATCGTGCAGTGCTTTTTGCCTTCCCAATAGTACCAGCAGTTCTTGCCGAATTTTTCCCAGCGAACGCAGCCGACGCAGCATATAGGCACATTTTTCGGTTTTTCTTCTGATTTTTGCTCCGGCATTTTTAATTAATTTATTTTTTTTATTGATTTTTATTTAATGTTCAATCGTTATTGTATTTTTTGTTATTCACTTACTTTTATTGAATCTCAATCCAAAAACTGCTGCTTCTTTATCTTTTCAGGCAAGTACTTGTCAGATATAAAGGTTATGCCTTTTGACGACAATGCCTGGATTTCCAGCTTTGCCCCAAAATCCTTCATCATCTTGAATT
>CAZFEZ010000063.1:0-5448 GCA_964518225.1 uncultured Methanosarcinales archaeon
TAGAAAGGCGCATCATCAGTAAAAACTCTTGGCCTTCCTTTACAGTATCTGAGCGCTTCTTTGAGCACAAAGACGGCATCGATGATAGTAGCACCTTGAGACAGACGAAATGCTAATACTTCTTCTGTCTTTATATCGACGACAAGCCACACATACCATTGGACTTTGTTGATAACCACTATAGTCTCATCAACAACTATCCTCTTTCTTCTTTTTTTCTCTGGCTTAATATCAAGTGCTTCGCACTTCATTACCCAGTTGCGTATGCTGGTTGCTGAAATCTCTGCGCCAACTGCTTCAAGCACTCTTGCTGCCAAACCGTAACCTGGCCCGCATTGATACGCAACAAGAGCTATTACTTTGAGCGCGTGAGCAATGCGCTCCCTAAAGAACAAATTTTTTATGCGGGCAAGAATTTCTTCTTGCATGGACATAGTATATCACCAAACCTTCTTTAGGGTTACTTCCTTAAGAAGGTGACTATGTCCTTAAGTTTAGGGTCTCAGTGGCAAGTGCTGTTAAAATAATCAATAAAATTAATCAAATTAAATAAAGCGTATCATATGATTTTACTATGTCTTAACAGAAGTTTAATACAACAATTTTTACTTTAGATATGTATAAAAATATAAAAAGTTAATGCAAATAAAAATCAGTTATATGATAATTTATGAGACAATAGTAAAACTGTCTGTGAATGTTCCCCCAGCAGAAGCAAGATATTGCGCAGAAATTTGAGTTGCATTGACTATATATTTTACCAAACCCTTTGTCGGCTGTATATTACCGCCCATCCATTTAACAAAATAGCCTGCCTCTAAATCTGTTGTGTTAATTGTGTATAAACCATTAGCAAATGCACCCGCTATAACTAAAATAGGCCCTTGGCCCTTGATGTAATTATCATCAGAACCATCATCAGCAACACAACTTGCATTATAAGCCCCTGCAAGAACTGCTGTGCACGTTGAATTATGCCTTAATTGTTTGCTTCTCTGGTAAGTGTGGTCATGTGCCTGCAAAATCAAATCAACTCTTTTTAAGATTAGCAAATTCATCAAATCATTTCTTATTTCGCAGGATTTAGCTCCCATTGTGATACAGTTCTTGTGCATTCCGACTATTATCCATGGTATTCCTGCTCCTCTTGCATCATCTATTGTATTTGAAAGCCATGTGTAATTTGCATTGCCTGTTGTGAATTGGTAAGCTACACCATTAATGGTCGAGGCTGGTGAGATCATTATCACTCTAACCAATCCTTGGTAATCAAAGTAATAATTGGCCCCATAAGTTCCGGTTGAATTCATCCTATCTGGAAGACATGCTGCAAAATTTCCGATAAATCTTTCTTCGTGGTTGCCTGAAACAAGCTCAAAGGGGTAAGTAGCTCCAACTCTTGCTTTTACGGTATCGCACCATGACTGTTCTGACCCATTTACGCCGTAGCTTAGATCTCCAAGTGCAAGATAGAAATCAGCTGCCGGAGGAGCGACTATTACATCAAGGCTTGCATTTGTTATTTTGTTTTGGCCATGGTCGCCTGATGCTGCAAAGACAAAACCTCCAGATAGGTTAACGGGCAGAGCCACTGAGAAGCTTATTATATAATCATCTGTATTGTTGTTTAATGAAGTATCTTGGCATTTTACATAATAATTATAAGAGTTTCCATCTGATAAACTCAAAACGATTGTAGAATGTGATGTTCCTCCAGTTGTTGAAAATGTGTTTGGCATTGAACCATAAGAAACTCTGGAAGTTGTTGAATACCTACATATTGCGACTTCATTTGTTGTTACACTTAATGTTGCTTGGGTTGTGCCTGCTGGCAATGTCCCTGTTGGCTGGCCATTAGAGCGTGAGGGTGGAGTTATATCTTCGCAAGCAGTACCATTCTCCCATTGCACTATAAGTAGCGGCGCATTTAGACTTTCTCCATTATAAGCCTCTACTGTTCTTTTATTTGCTGTTCTTGGTTCGTGGATTATAATTGTCAATGCATTACCTGCACTCCAGTCCTCTTTATTAACTATTTCTTGAATAACTGCAGATATATTAGGCAACCTAACTTTCCTGTCAACCGTTGACCAGTAACCTGCAGGAACTGGGTCAAAAGTCACCTTTGCGGAAGTCCTCATTCTGTTGCTTATGTTGTATGAAACTGTGCTGAATACTAATGAGTTACTTGTATACTCTCCAGAAATATTAAATCCCAAATCTCCAGTTTGCGCTTCATCAACTTCAAATTCTACACTAGCATTTAAAATCTTAACCCCTTTGGGTATCCGGACATTTTGAAATCTTATGCCAACTATTTGCCGTGCTCCGTCCTGCAGCAATTCTAAATCAGAGCTTGTGAGGCTCACTGAACCAGTATTCACTGTTTGCTCTGCATCGTCATTGCCGTTTGAAACTCTTACCAATGTTTCTGCTTTACAAGTTATGTTCATTTCTGTATTGTTGATTATAATACTTATCTTATCTGAAATTGCTGCATTACCGGAAGTATCAACAGCTATTGCATGCAAAGTGTGCAATCCATTTGCATCATTTTTTGTATTCCAAGTATACTGGTAGGGGGTTGTTGTGTCATTAGCAAAAAATATATCATCTTTGTACAATTCCACATAGCCAATTGCCCTATCGTCAGTAGCATTTACTTCAACATTTATTAATCCATTTATCATAGACCAATTTATTGGCGAGTTTATAACGACTAGTGGAGGAGGTGTTGTGTCAAGAGGAAGAGTTGTTACTAAAAGGGGAAGGCTCTTTGGCGATTCTAAACCAGCACCATTAACTGCAGAGACTTCATAATAATAAGTAATGTTTGGAGTAAGACCAGCGTCCAAAAATATTGTGATTGCTGATTGCCCAATATTAGCATTGTCTCTGTAAATTTTATAGCGGCTGATACCAGATTCAGGGTCATCAGAACTAGCCCACGATAAGTCTATTTGAAAAGAAGAAATGGAAGTAGCAATGAGGTCAGTCGGAGTTGATGGAGCTGTAGTATCAGGCGATGTAATAAAAAATGAAATAGGAAAATCATCTGCATTTGAATTGTTAGCAGTATCCTGACATCGTACATAAAATGTATAATTTGTTCCATTTGTCAATCTAAAAACTAAGGTAGAGTGAAATGTTCCGCCCGTGCTTGAGAATGCATCAGTCATTAATGAATATGTAGTATTTGGTACTGTTGAGTATTTGCAATAGGCATTTTCATTTGTTGTTACACTTAATGTTGCTTGGGTTGTGCCTGCTGGCAATGTCCCTGTTGGCTGGCCATTAGAGCGTGAGGGTGGAGTTATATCTTCGCAAGCAGTACCATTCTCCCATTGCACTATAAGTAGCGGCGCATTTAGACTTTCTCCATTATAAGCCTCTACTGTTCTTTTATTTGCTGTTCTTGGTTCGTGGATTATAATTGTCAATGCATTACCTGCACTCCAGTCCTCTTTATTAACTATTTCTTGAATAACTGCAGATATATTAGGCAACCTAACTTTCCTGTCAACCGTTGACCAGTAACCTGCAGGAACTGGGTCAAAAGTCACCTTTGCGGAAGTCCTCATTCTGTTGCTTATGTTGTATGAAACTGTGCTGAATACTAATGAGTTACTTGTATACTCTCCAGAAATATTAAATCCCAAATCTCCAGTTTGCGCTTCATCAACTTCAAATTCTACACTAGCATTTAAAATCTTAACCCCTTTGGGTATCCGGACATTTTGAAATCTTATGCCAACTATTTGCCGTGCTCCGTCCTGCAGCAATTCTAAATCAGAGCTTGTGAGGCTCACTGAACCAGTATTCACTGTTTGCTCTGCATCGTCATTGCCGTTTGAAACTCTTACCAATGTTTCTGCTTTACAAGTTATGTTCATTTCTGTATTTGCACTATATGTAAGAACAGTTTGCTGTATGAATATTACTGCAACTACAAATGCCAAAAATGTATAAAAGACAGAATAAGAGTTTGTTGAATTAAGTAGGATTTTTATTAGCTGAGGTATCGTATAATATCTCTTTCTTTTATTTGCCATTCTTTAAGTCTTTCCTTCTGGTAAAAGTTTAAATATTTTTGACTTTCTTAAAAGTAACTATTTGGAAGTAATTAACAATAATTAACTTATATTTAAACTTTGCGATGTCCTGGCTCGTTTGCAAGTTAAGATTATAAGTGGGTTTCCCCACGCGATTTTCTGGTAAAGAAAAATCGTGAGGGTGGGGAGCACCCACAATGGTAACGTATGTAGTAGACCTTAAAAAGTTAATGAAAAAGACAGACAAGTTCTTAAGAAATAACGACGTGCCTTTGCATTTCAGCAAAAGTAAAAACGAAGTATACAACCTGCACCAGATGCTTGTTTTGTATGTGCTTTTTTGCCTTGTAGATGTAGCAGTAGACCGCTTTGGTGAGCTAATAAAGATAGCCGACTTAAGCGGAATAGGCATGAAAAAAGCGCCACATTATTCGACGATGTGGCGCGCATGGCGACGCTTTTCACCAAGCTTTCTTCGAAAGCTTGTAAGGAAAAGCGGCAAAGGAGGAAGAGACAAGTGCATTGCGCTTGACCCAACCCATTTTGAAATAACAAGGCCAAGCATAGCTTATTGCAAGCGCACAAAAAGAAATCCGCTTCAAGAGCCAAATAGGAAAACAACAATAGCAACTGGAACAAGAAGCTTAAGAATTGTCGACGCCATAATGAGCAAAGATAGCAATAGGCATGGCTTAGATGACTTTGAGAAGATGGCTGATGATTGGATAAGGAAAAGAACGATTGTTGCTGACACAGAGTTTGATGCAGAAGAAAGGTTTCATGAAATTGTAATAAAGTTTGAAGGCAAAGGAGTTGCTCCTTTGCGGCATAAAAACATTCCAATCTGGCGAACAAAAGGGTCGCGACGCAAGGAATTGCGTCGGAAATGGCCTGGAAGAAGTTACCATAGAAGACCACTGGCAGAAACCCTAAACAGCATGCTCAAAAGAGGCATGAGTGCATTTTTGAGGGGGCCGTACCGTCTGGCAGCAGCAAAGAAGTTTTTATGCAAAATGCTTTGCACACAATATGATTATGAGGTGTCAAGAATGAACTTGCAACGAGCCGATTTTCCCAAACCTTTAAATATCACCTCAACATCACTCCTAAGTTAATCGCCTCCAGTTCAATATTGAGTTAGATATTCAAATTCTACGTCGAAAATATTGAAGGCTGATGGCCAAATGTGTGTTTGGCATTTAGGGTCTGAAAGTAATTTTTTAGACCCATCTGTGCTTGATGTGTGCATCAAGTACCTGTAGGAAGATTTAAGTTTCAGCTCGATATAAGTGTGACAGCGACCAAGTATAAAGGAAGGATTATAAAATTAAAGTCGGCTAAATCAAGGATGTAAAAATCTGAGATGTTCAATTAATTCCCGTTGATCCTGCGGGAG
>CAZFEZ010000064.1:0-5400 GCA_964518225.1 uncultured Methanosarcinales archaeon
TTATAAAACTGTTTCCACAGCAAGCTGTGGGGTTAGACCCAACGAAGAATCTATACTCATTCTTTCAGACTTTACTTGGCTTGCTGCTGATTCCTCGGCAGAATTCTGTTGCGATACATCTTTGTATGAATCTAACCGGGATAAACTTTCTCCTTGTTCTAGCATTGCTTGCCCCACTTTGCCTGCTTGCCTAATCATTGCCTCTCCCGCTTTATTTAACAAGTAGGTATTTTTGGTTTTATCAGCAATCTTTCTTAGTTCATTATAATTCAAATTGTTACAGTCTCCAATAAGTTTGGAAATTCTTTCAACCAGTTGTGAATCTTTAAGTTTTAATGCATAATCGCAGATTAACTCAAAACCACTAAAACGCCCTTCTTCGCCACCCTCAACCAAGTAATTTACAGCCCCTTCCAAGCCTTTAGCAAGAAGTTCAGGTTTTGTAATGCTTTCCTTATATTCGCCGCCTTTTATTTTCTTGAATGAAGACACTGCCATTTCTGCTCCCATTACATCTGTAGCAGTATAGGTTGTCCAAAAATCAGTAAAGTAGCCACCAAAAATTTCTGCCGCTTTATCAATATCAATCTTGATGACACTCTCACCTGCAAACCTTCCCATAAATCTTGCAAAATCTTGGTCAGTCTCAACTCTACTTTCTAAAGTGTGTATATGGGACATTTGCCATTTCAAATGTTTTCGCTCCTCCGTAAGTTTAGTTTGCTTTTTTGCCAATTTCATTACACTCCATTTCACTTGTATATTCGTGCCATAGTTTCATAGGCTTTGACTCTTTCTTTGTCTTTCATCCTACGTGCCAAAATAACAAGACGATCATAACGACCTTGTCTTTCAAGCTCTAACCGAGCCTTCCCATACATTTCTTCAGCTTTAGCATTATCACCTAGCTTCTTAGCGCAGAATGCTACAGCGGCATCATTTTTAAGCTCTGTAAACTCTTCTAGTGCTTTGACATAAAATTGCCGCGCCCTGTCTTTATCTTTTGCTTTCTCTGCTAGAGGAGCAGCTCTTCCGTACCATCCATTTCTTTCAAAAACTTCAATTGTTTTGTCTATGCCATATTTCTTTTGAGCCAACTGAGCAGCAAGGTCAATAAGTCCACACTGCTCATACATTGATATTGCTTTATCTATATCGCCTTGTTTTGCAGTAAGTCTGGCGATATGAGTGCGGTATAATGGAGGCTCTATTTTGTTCATTCTTTCATAAATCTCAGTTGCTTTCTTTAAGTCTCCTTTTCTTTCCGCGGACTTTGCCGCCATGGAAAGTAAAAGTTTGTCCCCATTACTAGATTCGTATATTTGAATTGCTTTATCTATATCGCCTCTTCTTAAGGCAACTTGTGTGGCACCAAAGTTATCTCCCATATCTTGTAGTATTTGTATCGCATTTTCTCTGTAATATTTGTTTTTTGCCAACCCCTTGGCCACTACACTGCAAGTAAGAGATTGTTTAGGTTCCTCTGCACTCAGTTGACTGAGTAAATAATCTAAATCAACTTTGTTTTGTTTCTGTTTCCTTTGTTTCATTTTCTTTTCCTCCTAGATAAGATTTTTACTATTCTTAAGTAATGTCATAATAGAACCAATATATCAATTTTTACCCGAAATTCTTCGGTTTATATTAAATATATGAAGAAAAAGCCGAAATTATTCAGGCCTGATTTGCTGCTCTATAATCGCAGGCAAAAGCTTAAGCTCAGCCCTCCTTAAGTGCTCCTGAAAAGTCGATATTCCGATTTTTGCAATCTTCGCGAGCTGCTCCAGAGTAATTTTTCTCGGATAGGAGTAATAGCCATTTCTGTAAGCCAACTCAAGCGCTGTTTTTTGATGGTTTGATAATTTTGGCATAACATTTGGAAAATAAACATCAGTCAAAGGAGAATTTTCCATTTTTAAAATTTCACAGACATCCATATGGCTTTTCAAAGACTTGATAAAATCCTCAAGCTCTTCCCTTTTCCACGATGCAACTTCCCAATATTCATGCCCATCATAATGATTGACAGTCGGCTTGACAAATATGATCTGCTTGGTATGGTATAGCATTACATGCTCGCCTTCTTTGCCCAGATTAATTTCATAAGTAAAGACATCTCCGGAGACATCTGCATTAGTTATGCGCCTGTCTGCTTTTAAATCTTCAATAAACTTATTTTTCTGTTTCTCGTCATTGCTTTGGAAATAACAAGTTGTTGTTGCAAATTTTTTCGAGCCTTTTTCATACCAACTGCTCGGATAAGAAAGGACAATCACATTAAATTTGACGCATCTGTTTACAATAGGGCAGTCCTCATGTTTCAGCTTAAGCTTTGTAATCCACATAGATATGCAGTTAGAATTAGACTACTTAAATTTTTTGTAGCTCTCTTCCAGCGCCTCTATCCCGGGCAGTTTCTTGCCCTCGAAAAACTCCAAAGAAGCCCCTCCGCCGGTGCTTACATGGGTTAGCTTGTCGGCATAGCCAAACTTTTCAACAGCAGCTGCAGAATCTCCTCCGCCTACAATGGTTGTTGCATTTAGCGTTGTCAAATACTCTGCAATTTCCTTTGTGCCGTTTGCAAATTTGTCAAACTCAAAAACCCCGAGCGGCCCGTTCCATACGACAGTTTTCGCAGTTTTCAGGATATCCTTGAATTTTTTGACTGACTCGGGCCCTATATCCAGCCCGAGCCAATTATCTGGTATGCTGTCAACTGAAACAGTTTTTGAATTTGCATTAGCGTCAAATTTATCCGCTATGACAACATCGACAGGCAGTACTATTTTTTTGTTCTGCAAAAGTTTTTTCGCAGTTTCAACTCCAGACTCATCCAGTTTTGAATTTCCGATGTTTTTGCCTTGGGCCTTGTAGAAAGTGAATATCATCGCTCCTCCGAGCAAAAGCTTGTCAACTTTTGTTAGTAGATTCTCTATTACTTTAATTTTATCAGAGACTTTTGCACCCCCTAAAATGCCGATAAAAGGCCTTTCAGGGGCTTCCATAGCTTTTCCCATGATTTTTATTTCTTTCTCAAGCAGTAATCCGGCACAGCTTTGCAAAAACTTTGGGATCCCTGTTACAGATGCCTGGTCTCTATGAGTGACTGAAAAAGCGTCATTTACAAAAATATCCCCCAATCTTGCAAGTTTTTTTGCAAATTTCTCATTGTTTTCAGTCTCTTCAGGATGGAATCTCAAATTTTCAAGAAGAATAAGTTTATCGTCAGGCAGTTTAACATTAATGCAATCATTAAGCATTGCGACTTTCATGCCTAAAAGCTGTGAAATTTTAATTGCAAGTTTATCGTTGCTCAAATTTTTGTCAGATTTGTTTTTTGGTCTGCCCATGTGATTTAAAACTATTACTTGTTTCGCACCATGGCCTATAAGATATTTTAGCGTAGGTAATCCTTCTAATATTCTCTTGTCATTTGTTATGTTGCCATCACTGTCTACTGGCATATCCATTCCAACCCTCACAAGAACTCTTTTTCCTTTAACGTCCAAGTTATTAAGAGTAAAAAACTTTTGCATATATCAAGCTAATATAGGGAGTTTTTAAATGTTTTTGGGTGATTGCTCATACAACAAGATATTTATTTTTCATTAATCTTAATGCCTTTTCACCCAGAAATAAAGGTAAACGAAAAAACCAGCCAGGATCAAAAAATTTATCGCTGAGATCAGTATTATTGTCCAGTAAAGTTTTTTTTGGCTCTGTTTTTTATATTTATTATTTACCTTGCCTGCTGCCTTTTCCTTGATTTTTCTGATTATTCTTAGCATAAAGAAATCTATGCCTTTGCCTTTATCCTCTTCATCCGGAATATATTTTCCCTTTCCATCTCCTCCAGCCGAAGCTGTATAAAAACCCTTGTTTTGTCCAGGGTCGGCATAACAACGAATTCAAGAGCATTGACCCTTCTTTTTGTCTTCTCAATCTCGTTTAGCAATTTTCTCATTGAGGTTTCAACTTCTGCTGCCAATATGATTTTCTCCACGACCTTTTCATATGCCGAGGCAGCTTCATCAATTGCAGAGGAATTGTAGATTCCGTATCCCCTTTCCATGAAAGCCTTCTTTATCTCAGAAGCCCCTATCTTCGGGACTTTCACCCCCATTATGTTCTTTGTCGTCAATTTTACGTCGGGAATGTCATTTATTGCCATGGCAATCGACTTCACTTTTAAGTCGCCTTCAAGTGCCCTTGCAATATTTATTTTTTCCAGCGCAGTCCTGTATTCATTTACCAGATCCTCCCTCAATGTTTTTGCCTTCTTCAAGATCTCAAAAAACTCCAGAATCAGGCCGTCTCTTTTCTTCTTCAGCAAGCTGTATCCAGATTTAGCTATCCTGATTTGCCTTTTTATCCTGAGCAATTCGCTTCTGGTCGGCTTGATGTCTTGCGGCATACTATCCTACTTCATCTCTTTGTAATATTTCTTCCTGAGCTCCGGGCTTATTCTTGTAAGCTCATTTTCCGGCAGTATCCCAAGCAGTTTCCATCCAAGATCAAGGGTTTCTGCAATGCTTCTGTCCTCGTCTCTTCTCTGCCTCACGAATTTATCCTCGAACTCGGCTGCAAACTTAAGCAGTTTTTTATCCCTGTCGCTTAACGCCTCTTCCCCAACAATTGCAACCAGCCCCCTTAAATCCCTTCCTTCTGCGTAAGCGGCATACATCTGGTCAGACACCTGCTTGTGGTCTTCCCTTGTCCTTGTCGGTCCAATTCCCAAATTCATTAGCCTGGAAAGCGATGGCAGGACGTCAATGCTCGGATAAACCCCTTTCCTGTGAAGCTCCCTCATCAAAACAATCTGCCCTTCAGTTATGTAGCCCGTTAAATCCGGAATAGGGTGGGTTATGTCATCGCCAACCATTGTAAGTATCGGAATCTGGGTAACACTTCCTTTTTTTCCCTTTATGACTCCTGCCCTTTCATAAATTGTTGCCAAATCGGTGTACATGTAGCCCGGATACCCGCGCCTTCCGGGGATTTCTTCACGGGCAGCGCCGATCTCCCTCAAGGATTCACAATAATTCGTCATGTCCGTCAAGATGACAAGCACGTGGGCGTCATGCTCGTATGCAAAATATTCTGCCGCTGTCAACGCCATTCTCGGAGTGACCAGTCTTTCAACAGCAGGGTCATTCGCAAGGTTCAGGAAAACAACGCTTCTTTCCAGTGCGCCTGTCCGCTCAAAATCGTTTATGAAGTACTGGGCCTCCTCGTTTGTAATTCCCATTGCTGCAAACACAACTACAAAATTTTCCTGCTTGCCGACGACTTTCGCCTGCCTAGCAATCTGGAGAGCAATTTCATTATGCGGCAGTCCAGAGCCTGAAAATAGCGGCAGCTTTTGCCCTCTGACAAGCGTGAACATTGCATCAACTGTCG
>CAZFEZ010000065.1:0-5367 GCA_964518225.1 uncultured Methanosarcinales archaeon
TAAAATCAGTATTTAATGACGAGAACTAATATTTATATGTTGCTAATTGTGGGACGGGCTGAACTATCAAATGCAGTTTTTAGTTATAGCCAATAGAAATCAACACAATAATTCACTTGCCTTCAAACTCGCACAGCTGCAGCCTCTCCATCAGGCCTGCCATGAATCTGGCAGCCTGGGCGCCGTCCACAATCCTGTGGTCGTAGGTCAATGACAAAGGCAGAACCTTCCTTATCTCTATCCTGCCGCCTCTTGCAACAGGCTTTTCCACAACCCTTCCTAAGCCAAGTATTGCGCTTTCAGGATAGTTGATGATTGGCGTGAAGAATCCAACGCCCACAGAGCCGAGGTTGCTCACAGTAAAAGAGCCTCCTTTAAGGTCCATCATGTTGACTTTTCTTGTCTTGACATCATTTGCAAGCTTCTCAATGTCTTTTGCAATAGTTTTTATATCTTTTTCCTGTGCGCCTTTGACAACAGGCACAAGCAATCCGTCTTCTGAGTCAACAGCAACTCCGATATTATAATACTTCTTCAAAACAATCTCCTCGCCTTCAAGCGAAGCGTTAAGATATGGGTGCTCTTTCAGGCACAAAGCAACAGCTTTGACAATGTAAGGCATGAACGTCAGCTTTATGCCGTCTTTTTCAAATTTCAGCTTTTCTTTCTCCCTCAATGCAGCCAGCTCAGTCACGTCAGCCTCATGCATGTTTGTCAATTGTGCAGCCGTAAATATTGACTCTGCCATTTTTGCAGCAACAGCCTTTTTGACGCCATGCATATGCACCCTGTCAACGTAGCCGAAGAAATCATACTTTCTTGTGATTTTTATTCCGCTGCTCTCCTCCTTTTTAACAGAACCGGCAACTTTTTGAACATCAGCCATTGTTACCGTTCCGTTTGGGCCCGTGCCTTTGGCAATGCTTATATCAACATTAAGCTGCTTTGCAAGATTTCTGACAGCGGGCGTTGCCTGGACTGCTCCCAGCTTTCCGCCTGAAACAGCCTGTGCAGACTGGGGTTTTGCCCCATAAATCGGAGAAACTCCCTTTGCCTCTTCCACAAACCCTACAACAGAGCCGGTGTAAGGCACATTTTTTTTCTCATCAGCTTTGGCTTCCATGTGCTTTTTTGCGTCTGCTTCTGTTTCATGCTCTTCAAGAATTGTGACCATTGTTTCGCCGACATGGATTATGCCGCCTGCAGGAACATGAAGCATCAGGATTTTGCCAGACTTGGGGGAAGGCATCTCGACAATCGCTTTGTCCGTCTCTATCTCGCCAAGAGGCTGGTCGGCTTTTACATTATCACCTTCCCTGACAAGCCATTTTACAATCTCACCTTCATGGATACCCTCTCCAACATCCGGAAACTTGAATTCGTAAGGCATTTTGTTTATTGTTTAACCTAAACCGCTAAAAGTATCTGCTAACATTAAAAATATTCCTATAATTATCATTGTAAGTATTGGAATTAACCATGCAGCAATTTTATAAATTTTGTTTTTATTTTCGCTTTTTCTTAGGAGGTAACCAGTTATAAAACCAATAATTCCATAAATTAAACTAGAAGATATTGATAATCCAATTATAGAACAAACATTTCCAAATATTCCTGAGGGAACTCTTACAAATATCCCAGTCAAAATTGCCATTCCAATTATGAGGTAGCTATTGTTAAAAGATTCTGTAAAAGGACTACAATCATTTATTGCTCCATTCAAGAATCCGACTACTAATCCAAAAAATACACCCATTAATACTGATTTAATTATCTGATTTACCATATAACCTTTAATAACTCATTACCTTTCCTATACCTTTTAATATCCTGTTTACATCAGGCAAAAAGTAATTTTCCAGTTTTGCCAATGGGAATGGAACATCTGGAGCAGTTATCCTAACCACAGGAGCTTCCAGGCTTAATAAAACCTTTTCGTTGATTGATGCAATAAGCTCTGCAGCAAATCCTCCTGTCCTTATTGCTTCGTGCACAATAACGCATCTTCCGGTTTTTTTGACAGAATCTGCAATAGCCTCAGAGTCATAAGGATTAATTGTCCTTAAATCAACCAATTCAACGCTGTACTTATTGTTTAATTTTTCAATTGCTTCCTGGCATGTCTTTACCATTGCCCCCCACGATATTAATGTCAAATCATCACCTTCCTGAATCACGTTTGCCTTGCCCAAAGGAACAATGTAATCCTTCTCAGGAATATCCTGCTTTATGGCACGATAAATCCTCATCGGCTCGTAAAAGATTACTGGATCAGGGTCCCTGATTGCTGCCGCAAGCAGCCCTTTTGTGTCATATGGATTTGAAGGAACTACCATCTTAAGCCCGGGAGTGTGCGCGAAAATTGCTTCTCCGGATTCACAATGCAGCTCCAAAGCCCTTATGCCTCCTCCGTAAGGAGTTCTAACGACCATCGGGCATGTGAACCTTCCCCTGCTTCTCATCCTTATCCTTGCAGCATGGCTCAATAACTGGTCAAACGTTGAGTACATAAATCCGGAAAACTGGATTTCAGCGACTGGCCTCATGCCGTTTACCGCCATTCCGATTGCGCAGCCGACAATGCTAAGCTCAGCCAGCGGCGTGTCAATCACCCTGTCTGCTCCAAACTCTTTCTGCAGGCTGTCAGTCGCCCTGAAAACGCCCCCATTAAGTCCAACATCCTCTCCCATGACAACAACATTCTTGTCTCTAGCTAATTCCTGCCTCAATCCCATTGTCACTGCCTGGACTATGTTTGCTACAACCATTTTATTTGTTTTTATTTGATTTTTTATTGATATTTTTTTCGTTAATGCTCAATCGTTATTGGGTTAGTTTATTGTATCTTTATTGTTTTAATAAAGCAGTTTTATATTGTTGTTGGGGATAAGGCCGCTTCATGGGGCGATAATAAATATTGACCCCCATCAATCTGAGTCCCTAATACTTCTTTAACCTTACTTAGAATATCATCCGGCACTTCTCTATGCAATTCTTCTGGTGTGATTACAATTCTTAATCCTAGCTTTTCCAGTTCTGATGGTTGTGCATCTTTATCCAGTTCTTTTATTCTAGCAACGTTGCTTACATTTACAATATAACCTTTTGGCAATCCACTAGCCTTAGACGTTAGATATTGCTTAGCCATTTTCATAATTTCTTCTTCACCCATTTTGACATCCATCTATTCTTCTCCTTTCATTTCTCAAACAATTCTTCCATTTCCTCTTTCTGCTGCTGAGTCATCTCCGCAAAAACATACCTGAAGATATCTTTTGGATCAGGAGGCTGTATTTTCTCAAATTCTGTTACTGCTTTCTCGATTATTTCCTGTGAATTTGATAATACTTTCTGCTTGTAAGCGTCATCAAGCAGTTTCTTGTTTCGCATGAACTTCTCAAGCCTGTCAATCGGGTCTTTTTTAGCCCAATTCTCAAGCTCTTCCCTTGGCCTGTATCTTGAAGCGTCGTCTGAAGTGGAATGGTCAGCCAGCCTGTAAGTGTAGCACTCAATCAATGTCGGTCCTTTGCCAGCCCTGCCCTTGTCAACAGCATCCCTGACCGCCTTTATGACAGCAAAAATGTCCATGCCGTCAATTTGAATTCCTTCAATACCGTAAGCTATTGCTTTCTGCGCAATTGTATCTGAATGGGTTTGCCTGCTCCGGGGCACTGAAATTGCATACTGGTTGTTTTCACAGATAAAGATGGCCGGAGAGTTAAAAACCCCTGCAAAATTTATTGCCTCATGGAAATCACCTTTTGATGTTGCGCCGTCTCCAAAATAGGCAACAGAGACCTGTTTTGTGTTACGAAGCTTTGCGGCAAATGCCGCGCCAGCCGCATGGACTGTTTGCGTGCCTACCGGAATTGAAATCGGAAAATTATTGACATTTTTTGGGCTTACTGAACCCCTTTCATCGCCATTCCAATACTGCAGAACCTGCACAATAGGATGCTTTCTTGCTATCAGCAGTCCGCTGTTTCTGTACATCGGAAAAATGAAGTCGCCATCATCCAAAGCAAAGGCGCTTCCGACCTGGCATGCTTCCTGGCCTTTGAACTGGATGTAGGTTCCCAGCCTGCCCTGCCTCTGCATGTTGAAAGCCTTCTGGTCAAATGTCCTTATAAGAACAAGCATCTCATATATCTTCCTGATTTCATCATTGGAAAGCTCCGGCATTAAAGCTTCATCGCAGTTGCCGTTTTCATCCAAGATTTGCAGATATTCTACCTTAAATTCTTTCAGCACCCTTTTTGGCATTATACTCCTCTCAAGCTTAGATTCTCAAAGTGTTTATAAATTTTATTGATGGGAATTTGCGCCGTTGATGACATTCTTTACAAACAATTCCCCTGCCTTGTAAGAGCTTCTTACAAAAGGGCCTGATGCGCAGAACAAGAATCCCAGCTCCAAAGCTTTTTGTTTAAAATATTCGAATTTTTGCGGAGAAACGTATTGCGCCACAGCCAAATGCCAGTCTGTCGGCCTTAAATACTGCCCGATAGTTAAAATATCTACATCAATGGCCCTTAAATCTTTCATTGCCTGAATGACCTCTTCGTCTGTTTCCCCCAATCCAAGCATAATTGATGATTTTGTATACACTCCTTGATTTAATTTTTTAACGTTATCAAGAACGCCTAACGATTGCTTATAATTGGCCCTTGCATCTCTGGCATTTCTCTGCAGCCTTTCAACTGTCTCGATGTTATGCGCTATAACATCCGGATTTGCATCTATTATCTTTTTCAAAGCTTCAATGCCGCCGTTGAAATCCGGAATCAAGACTTCAACAAGGATTTCAGGATATGCTTTCTTGATTTCCCTTACGCACTCTGCAAAATGAGAAGCGCCTCCGTCAATTAAATCATCCCTGTTTACAGAGGTCACAACAACATAATCAAACAATTTTATCTCTGCAAGCGCCTTTGCCAGCTTTTTTGGCTCATCTGCATCAAGCTGCTTCATTGGGTTGCCTGTCTTGACAGCGCAGAACCTGCATCCGCGGGTGCACACATTCCCCATCAGCATGAAAGTTGCTGTTCCGCCGTTCCAGCACTCAGAGATGTTGGGGCAATGCGCCTCTTCGCAGACTGTATGAAGGCTCTGTTTTTTTAAAACTGATTTTATGTTGGAGAATTCATGGTTTGTTGATAATTTAATCTTCAGCCACTGCGGCTTGACTAATTGTTGCATTTTAAATGTTGAAATTAGTTTTTTATATCATCAAAAGTTTAATCCGTGCTTCGCACATTATATTGTGCGCCTCGGACAATCTGATATTAAGCTAAATGTCCTTTGCGCTCCTCCTATAGTAAAAGGCACAAAAATTTGAGCAATAAATATGCCTTTTACTCAAAGAAA
>CAZFEZ010000066.1:0-5350 GCA_964518225.1 uncultured Methanosarcinales archaeon
GGAAAGATTCAGCAAAGAGCTTGATGTGCTTTATGTGACAAGAATACAGAAGGAAAGATTCCCTGACCCTTTAGAGTACGAAAAATTCAAGGGAGTTTACAGGATTGATACGGCATTCCTGCAGCAAGTCAAAAAAGATTTGAAGATAATGCACCCGCTGCCAAGGATTGACGAGATTGACAAGAGCATTGATAAAACCCAGCACGCAGCGTATTTCGAGCAGGCTGCAAACGGGATTCCAGTCAGAAAAGCGCTGCTTGCTTTGGTGCTTGGAAAGGCAAAGTAGATGGCAAGAAAAAAAATAAGGAGTTCAGGAAGAAGAAAAGAAAGGATTAGGGCTAAAAAGGCCAGTGCAGTGCCTAAAGAAGAGTTTAAGAGAGAGCTTAAAATAAGCGCTATAGACGAGGGAACTGTGATAGACCATATACCAACCGATGCAACTTTCAAGGTTGTTGAAATCCTTGACCTGGAAAACCACAGCGGCATAGTATCTATTGCCACGAACCTTCAAAGCAAGAGCATTGGGAAAAAAGGCATTGTAAAGGTAGGCGGAAAGAGCCTGACCCAGGATGAAGTCAACAAAATAGCGATTGTGGCGCCGGAAGCAACTGTCAACCTGATAAAGAACTATGACGTCAGGGAAAAAATAAAAGTGAAAACCCCGGAAGTCATTGACAATGTTGTTAAATGCTCAAATCCAATCTGCATAACAAACAACGAGCAAGTGCCGACAAAATTTTACATTGCTAAAAAAGACCCTTTGAAAATCAAATGCCACTATTGCGAAAGAAGCATGGGAAAAGAGGATATAGAAATAATCTAATTCAAGATGCTCCAGACAAAGCTATGCAGTATAAATCTTAAAAACCCCACTATTCTCGCTTCCGGAATTCTTGGCGTGACCAAAGAAAGCGTTGAAAAGATAGGTAAAAGCGGTGCAGGAGCTGTGACTCTAAAATCCCTGTGCCATGAGGAAAGGGCCGGCTTCTCAAACCCCACAATGTTCGGGTATAATGGAATGTTTCTTAATGCTGTCGGATTGCCGGGGCAGGGAATTGATTCCGCAATAAAGGACTTCAAAAGGCTTGATGACTTAAGCGTGCCTGTAATCGGGAGCATTTACGGATACAGGATTGAGCAGTTCGGCCAGGTTGCAAAGAAAATGGCTTCTCTAAAGCCTGCCATGATTGAAGTTGATGTTTCATGCCCGCACATGGATTATGGCAAGCCTTATTATGCGGATGCCGAGTTAACCTCAAAAGTAACAAGAGCCGTAAAAGCAAATGCCAGCAAAATCCCGGTTAGCATAAAGCTCAGCCCAAATGTTTATGACATAAAGGAGATTGCGCATGCTGCTGAAAAATCAGGAGCGGATGCCATAACGGCAATAAATGCCGCTTCCGGGATGGTTATAGATTTAGATGCAAGAAAGCCTGTGCTTGCCAACAAAATTGGCGGAGTTACGGGCCCTGCCTTAAAGCCGATTGCAGTAAGGTGCGTTTATGAAATATATGAAACTGTCAAAGTGCCTATAATCGGAACAGGGGGGGTAACTTACGGCAGGGATGCAGTTGAGATGGTAATGGCAGGCGCAACTGCAGTTGGAATAGGAACTGCAATTTATTACAGGGGAAATGATGTTTTCAGAAAAGTTTGCGATGAAATGGAGGCGTGGATGAAGAAAAATAAAGTCAAAAATCTGGAGGAGATAAGAGGGTGCGCACATAAATAGATTTTAAATTTTTTAAAAACAATAAATTATTGAGTTGCCTTATTGTCAACGGCAAGAAGCACAAAAACATCAACTAATGAATAAATTAACAAAAACCAACCCATTAAAAATAAAATCCAATAAAAATGCAAAACAACGAGCTTAAAAAAACAGAAATTCCGCAAATAATGGGAATAAGCGATGTTGTAGCGGAAGGCAAAGACCAAAAATCCTTTTTCTTCAAGCAGTCATTGCAATGCAGGCCCGGGCAGTTCATAATGGTCTGGATACCGGGATTGGACGAAAAGCCAATGGCTGTATCGTACTGGAGCAAAAATGAATTTGCTTTCACGTCAAAGGCAATCGGCAAGTTTACCAATGCGCTTGAAAAGCTCAGGAAAGGCGATAAATTAGGCATAAGGGGCCCGTATGGCAGCGGCTTTTCTGCAAAAAACAACTCCTGTGTTGTCGGGGGCGGAGTTGGCATGGCTTCTGTTTCCACTCTAATTGATGTTTTGAAGAATCCGGTTGTGATAAACGGGGCAAGAAGCAAAGAGTATCTAATTTATCTTGACAGATTTAAGAATACGAATATGATTGCAGCCACAGATGACGGAAGCTTCGGAAGAAAAGGCTTTGTAACCCAAGTTCTTGACGAAGTTTTAACTGAAAATAAAAAAATAAAGATTGTGTATACATGCGGGCAGGAGCTCATGATGAAGAAAGTTTTGGATGTCTGCAACAGGCATAAAGTCGGGTGCGAGGCATCCCTTGAAAGGTACATGGCGTGCGGCTTCGGGATATGCGGAAAGTGCATGATCAATGACATGCTGTGCTGCATTGACGGCCCGATATTCAACTCAAAGCAATTAGCCTCGATGACGGATTTTGGAAATTTTGCTAGGCTGAAGAGCGGAAGGAAGGTTACGATAGAGGAATTCCATTCAGCGCATTGACGATTTTAGCAAAATTTATATATGACCATTCGAAAGTATATAAAAACGTTAAATGTGGTGGGATTATTCAAGAACCTGAATTGAGTCAGCTTACTCGAGATCCAAATTGGAGTTACCATCACAAAGGTATTGGAGCGTGGTTTGATAATCCTGCAAGCAGAGGCTTTCTCAGGGGCTTTTTAAGAAGCTTTAATCTGAATGACGCAGACTTCGATGATCTTTTCCAAGAAGTCCACCTTAAAGCATATGAATCCTCTCCTGATTTTAAGAAAAGGTCTAAACCTGTAACATGGATATGCCAAATTGCTTGGTATAAAGCATTGGATTTGGCCAGAAAACATAAAAGGACAAAAGACAAAGAAGTCAATATACATCAAACAACGGATTACCATATGTATCATTCTGGAATATTTGTAAAGTCTTCAGAAAAAGCTTATGAAGAAAATGAAAGATTGGAATTACTCCTAAGAGCAATAGATCAACTACCTAAGGAAAAAAGAGAGTTTATTATTCTGCGTGCAAGCGGTATGCCCTATAACGAGATAGCTGCATATCAGGGAGTGTCAGATGGCACAGTAGTTAGCAGGCTACAAGAAGGACGGGCAGTTTTGAGGAGTACACTTAAAAATGTTCGTTTAAATCGTTTGTCTAAGGAAGAATATTCACAAAAACCAGAACACAGTTTAGATACTCGTTTAGAATTACAAACACGCGAATCAAAAGTATTTAAAAATAGGAAGTATAATGGGGACCCCCTTAGTTATTTTCAAAAACATGCAATACTTTATGCCGGTTTATCAAGAAATCAACTTAATGAAGTTGATAGCGGTTTGTATGACGCTTTACGGCGAAATGGACAGCTTGAGCTTGCTATTCCGGAAGCTGATAGAAAGCAAGTGGATAATGGGCGTAAGCTAGGACAACTGAGAAATCAATATAAAAGTGGGATTGACCAGTTGGTTGCCGCATAAAAAATCTTAAAAAGTTTTAAATATCCGGGTCAGAACTTCTATTAAAATGTCACTCCTAATCAAAAACTGCAGGCTTCTGGTAAACGGCAGGGCATCTGCCAAGAATATCCTTGTAAAAAAAGGCAAAATATCAAAAATAACAGGCAAAGATCCGAAAGCAGACAAAGTAATTGATGCAAAAAATAACTTTGTATTGCCGGGGCTGATTGACTGCCATGTGCATTTCAGGGAGCCGGGACTTACTTACAAAGAAGATTTTCTTACAGGGAGCATGGCTGCCGCAAAAGGGGGCATAACAACATTCCTCGACATGCCAAACACAATTCCTCCAACAACAACAATTTCTGCTTTGGAGGAAAAAAGAAAGCTTGCGAAAAAAAGCATAGTAAATTACGGGTTTCATTTCGGAGCGACAGCTGACAATCTGTCCGATATAAAAAAAGCAAAGGGCATAGCGGCTGTAAAGCTTTACATGGACTGCAGTACCGGGGATTTGAAAGTTGATGACTTTGAGGCGATAAGCGGCATTTTCGAGGAGTCAAAAACAACTATTGTTCATGCAGAAGAAGAGCATATCAGAGATATAATCGGAATTTTGATAAAGAATAAGATAAAAAATAAAATCCACATCGCCCATGTAAGCTCTGAAAAAGAGTTGAGGTATGCAAAGCAAAACAAAAAACAGATAACTGTGGAAGTTGCGCCTCATCACCTGTTCCTGAATGACAAGGACTTGCAGAGCCTTGGCGCTTTTGCAGAGATGAAGCCGCGCCTGAAATCGGAAAACGACCAGAAAGCCTTGTGGAATGGAGTGGCAAGCGGAGATGTGGATGTAATAGCTACAGACCATGCGCCTCATCTGAAGGAAGAAAAAGAGCAGGCAAACTACCCTTTTGGGGTTCCCGGAGTCGAGACAATGCTGCCATTGCTTTTGGATGCGTTCAACAATAATAAGCTAACTCTGCTGCAAATAACTAAATTATGCTGCGAGAACCCAGCCAAAATATTCAGGATAATGAACAAGGGATTTCTGAAAGAAGGCTATGATGCTGATTTAACCATAGTTGACCTGAACAAGAAGCAGGCCGTAAGAAACGAAGATTTGTTGACAAAATGCAAATGGTCTCCTTTTGATGGCAAAATATTAAAAGGCTGGCCTGTAATGACGGTTGTCAACGGAAATGTGGTATATGGCAATGGGGAGATTTTTGATGTGAAGGGGAAAGAGATTGATTATAGAAAATGAGGTTATTGGGGCTAAGAAGGTGGTAACTTTAAATATATGCTTACAAACAGGGGCACAACATTATGAAAAAATCAAAATTTAAAACAGGAGCGGGATTAATTAAATGCGTTGGTTTGCCAGACGATGATGACAAAGAGTACGAAGATATAATCAAAGAATTAAAACCACTATGGAGGAAATGGACTAAAAGATATGCCGACCTTAAATAACATGCCAGATAAAATAGCCGAGATACTGCTGAATGCAAATGCAGTCATTTTGAGGACAAAGCCGCCTTTCAGGTGGGCGTCTGGAATTTTGGCTCCTATCTATACGGATAACAGGATTCTTATGGGCTACCCTAAGGAAAGGGAGTTCATCATAAATTCTTTCATAGGATTGCTTAAGAAAAACAAAATAAAGTGTGACGGGTTTGCTGCAACTGCAACGGCAGGCATCCCATGGGCGGCATGGATTTCGCAGAAAT
>CAZFEZ010000067.1:0-5350 GCA_964518225.1 uncultured Methanosarcinales archaeon
GACGGAACTCACAATTTCCTGCATAAGCTGCCGATTTTCGGCACTTCAATAGCTCTTGAATACAGGAATGAAGCCATACTTGGAGTCCTGCA
Organism: uncultured Methanosarcinales archaeon; assembly: GCA_964518225.1. Lineage (GTDB taxonomy): Archaea > Nanobdellota > Nanobdellia > Woesearchaeales > GW2011-AR4. The sequence continues at coordinate 93 of CAZFEZ010000067.1, forward strand.
CTTTCCTCTATTGCGCATCACCGCTATTGCTGAAAAAGGCAAAGGAGCTTTTGTCAACGGCGAAAAGATATCCGTATCGGGCAGAAAAAATATTGATTATTCATTTGTGATTGTTGATACAAATCCCTCCAACAGGAAAAGAGCTGCAAGTTTCATTAGGGCATTGTCAGGCACAACCGCAGACATAAGGAATTTCGGCAGCGCTACCTATAACACCTTTCTTGTCGCCTGCGGCAAATGCGAGGGATATGCCATCCTGTCCACCAACGAGTGGGATGTAGCTGCCGGATTTCTTATAGTGGAAGAGGCCGGCGGCAGAATAACCGGACTGGATGGCAAACACTATAAGTTTAATGAGCGTAGATATCTTGTGTCCAATGGGGAGCTTCATGGAAGGCTTTTGGAATTCTTAAAATGAACGATTTTTGAATAAAAATAGAAAAGTTTATAAATACTGAACGATTTTTACAGAATGGCAAAATGGAAGGGCTTTCGGGCATTTTTACAAAGGCAAACATACACATACTCGAGCTGCTGTCAAGGGAAAAGCTGCATATAAGGGAGATCGCCGAAAGGGTGAAGTGCTCTCCTGCCAAGGCGCACGCATGCATAAAAACATTCAAAAGGCATGGCATAGTGAGGGAGGTGGAGGAAAAAAACAGGAAAGTTATCGTGCTAAACCTTGAGAGTGAATTGGCAAGGCAGGCAGTGCAGATAATAAATATCGACAAATCAATAGCCCTCAAGCCGAATCCGGAAAAAATAAGCCTGTTTGACTCCATAAGCCCCCTTGACTTCAGGTATTACGGAAGAAGCGGAAGGATATTTGAAAAGCTGCAGCCGTATCTTTCTGAATCTGCTTTTGTAAGGCACGCGCTGAAGGTCGAATCTGCATTGGCAAAAATTCTTGCAAAGAACAGAATCTGCAAAAAAGAAGCGGCTGATGAAATAGAAAGAGCGTGCAGGCAGGTAACTCCAGAACAGGTTTATGCAGAAGAGGACAGAATAAAGCACAACATAAGGGCCTTGGCAAACTGCATAAGGGATTATGTAAGCGAAGAAGCAAAGCCCTTTGTTCATTTTACAGCTACAAGCTATGATATAATTGCAACTGCGGACGCGCTGAGGTACAAGGATTTTTCCAATAATGTTTTGATTCCCGAATTGTTGAAGTTTCAGTCGACCCTTCTTAAGTTGGCATTAAGGGAGAAGGATACACTGCAAATCGGCAGGACGCACGGGCAGCACGCAGAGCCAATCACTTTTGGATTTGCAGTGGCGCAATATGTAAGCAGGCTTGGCTCTTCAATACTCAGGATAAGGAGATCCTCCAACAATCTTAGGGGAAAGATGTCGGGCGCTGTAGGGGCTTACAATGCCTCCTCGCTTTTTTTCACTGATCCTCAGAAATTTGAAGAGGATGTTTTAGGGCAGATTGGTCTAAAGCCTTCTCCAATGTCCACACAGGTAGTGGAGCCGGAATTTTTTGTTGAATACTTGGGCAGCGTAGTTTCAGCTTTTGGCGTTATAGCCAACCTGGCAGATGACATGAGGCACCTGCAGAGAAATGAGATCAGCGAGGTTGGCGAATTTTTCGGGGCAAAGCAGGTCGGCTCATCAACAATGCCGCAGAAAAGGAATCCAATCAATTTTGAGAATGTTAAGAGCATGTGGAAGGAATTCATGCCACGAATGGCCACAATGTACATGGACCAGATATCAGAGCACCAAAGGGATTTGACTAATTCTGCTTCAATGAGGTTCATCCCGGAAATTCTGTGCGGTTTTTATGTTTCTCTTGCAAGGCTCGACAAGGTGATGTCCAGCTTAGCCGTCGACAAAAAGAATATGCAGAGGAATTTTGACATGGGCAAAAAGATGATTGTTGCCGAGCCTCTTTACATCTTATTGGCCGCCTGCGGGCATCCGGATGCGCATGAATACGTGAGGGAAATGACCTTGAAGGCGCAGTTTGCAGGAAAGCCATTGGTCACTCTGGTCAAAAATGACAAGACTATAATGCCCTATCTGAAAAAATTTAGTAAAAAACAGCTTGAAATTCTTGGAAATCCCGAAAGATATACAGGAATAGCGTCCAGGAAGACCGAGGGGATATGCAGTTACTGGAAGAAAGAGCTTAAATTATAAGTCGATTCTCAGACGATAAATTCGCTTTATCTACTGGATAGTTTATACACAAACGAAATGTTTAAATATTTAAAAAATATACGGCATTTTGGGGTGATCAATCTGAATCTTTCAAGAAGAGGTTTTCTTAGCGCAATAGGCGGCGGAGCCTTAGCATTATTGGATGCATGCAGCCCAACCATCAGTGTGCGCAATAATTCCAGCAATACCTCTAATATCGATGACTTGGTTGATTATGAGGGGCAGTACATACACAGCAGAAAGCTTAGAGAGGAGAATGCTTTACTGATAGCTTTGAATTTGCTTTCACCAAACAGCCATACAAGGTATAACCGGGCAGAATCCAACGGGGAAGTCATAAAGATGATATCTCATCCTAATTGGGCAATCCTTTTCCCCCCATTGCAGCATGAAGCTGCTTCTTATCTAATTCCGAATTTCCCTAAATTTCTCAGTCTTGTGGGGTATAAATCCTCCGATGAATTAATTTGGCCAAAGGAGTTTGGCGTCAAAGACTCAAAGAAGATTAAAGAGATTTTTGAGTATATGAACGCAGAAACTAGGATTCCACTCAAACCTGGCACGACCTACGACCAGCACCTTTCTGAGATAATCAAGCGCAGTGAGTACCTTGGACTCCTTAAACAGGCATCTGATAAGCATAATGTTCTTGCCGAAGGCATCTTGGAACAAGAACTGCGAATCATGCTGGAAGCGGCCAATTATGATACAAAACACCAAACTGATGCGGAATCACAGAATAAATATTATGGATTGAACAGATGGAGGGACTTTAATATTGTAAGTTTCGGTGTACAGGTTGTTCCGGAATTTAAGATAGGAGTACCAATTAATCGGGATTTGTCTAACGGATACATTAAGATTGAATTTGACCTTTATGCGCCTTCTCAAAGAGATTCTGACAGAAGGGACGCAAAAATTGAGATTGCTCTAGATGATTTCCGTAAAATGACGGAAGGGACAAAATACAACATTGATGATTATAGAAATGCAAGCGAAGAGCTTCAGGCAGACTTTAATTCTGGAAAGCTTAACGGGCATCTATTGAAATTCATGAACAGACTTTATGTTTATGGGGTAAATCGTGCATTATCATCACCCATACCGCAACTTCAAGGAATTGATTTTGCACAATCAAGGTTGGAGGATTTTAGGCTAAGGGCAGCAGCAACTCCCCCTGATTCAGATATGGGCATAAAAAGTGCGGTAGTTGCATATCACGAGCATTATAAAACATGAAATAGAAGGGGGTGCTAAAATGAAACGAAATTTGAAATTATTGGCAATGGTGGTAATTTTGGTGCTTTTGGCCTATTCAGTGCCAGCATATGTCATTGCAGATGGCGGAGACGGCGATGATGATGGGGATGATGGTGATGATGATGGGGATGATGGTGGTGGTGATGATGGTGATGGGGACAACCCATTCTGCGGAGACGGCATCATTAACCAGCCACGTGAAGAGTGTGATGATGGAAACTACAGAAATGGCGACGGATGCTCAAAAAAATGCAAGCTTGAGCCAAATGAAATACCGGAATTCACCACAATCGGCGCTGGATTGGCATTGGCAGGAATAGGAGCTTACATCTACAGAAGAAGGAGCAGGAAGTAAATTCCTTTTTTCTTTTTTTATCTTTTTTTATTGATCGAGGCATATAAACTGCGGATTCTTACTTATAAATTGACGGATGTCCTCCTCTGTAAATATTTTTAGGAGCTGCACGAACGCCATGATTGTATGCTGATTGTTGTCAATTCTTATCTCATCCCTTTCCGCAGATGTCCTGATACCGCCTAAAACTGTGCCAAAATCATTTCTATTGGGGGGGTCATCTTTGAATTGCAGCTCAATCAAAGACCTCGCGCCCAGGATGATGGCTTGCCTGTATCTTTCTGCCCTGCCCTTGTCATTAAGCTCATTAGCGAGCCTGTAGGCGTAAGCCAGGCCTTCAACATAAACTGCAGTGGAAGAAGCATGCGGGGGGCCATACTCTTCATGCTTCGGGTCGAAGAATACTCCAAGATTTTGTGGCTTTGAGCAGTCTTTATCCTGTATTCCGACCAAAAAATCATTCATTTCAAAGATGAAGTCAGCATAATCCTTTTTCGGATCTGTTTGGTGCAGCCTGTACAAAGCCATCGTATGCCATGGCACAAAAGCCGGATTCCTGTTTTTTCTATGCCAATCTGAATAAAAATTGAAGGATTTTTTTACTGCATCGATGTATTCTCCATTGTTTGTTTTTTCATGCAAAAGCATTAACGCAAGCATGGCTTCCCCGGGATAAAAATTCTGGTTGTCATTCCGTTCTCCCATGTAGAAAGTGCGGAAGCTGCCGTCTGTTTGATTGTGCAGCAGAAGTATCAGGTTTGTTAATCCGCTTTTTTGAGAATTGTACTCATCGCTCTCTAAAACTGAGATTAAGGCAAATGCCGCAGCCCCTAGCTTTGACTGGTTGGAGAAAAGAATAAATCCAATCTCATTTTTTTCAGAGTAATAAGTGTCCATATTGTATTTCAAATTCTTGTCAAACGCTTCTTTATACCTTATATCATTTGAGTATTTATGCATCTCCGCTAATGCAACTGTCGACATGAACTGCCTTAGCTCATTGTTTTCAGCTGAAAACCTTTTTGCAGAAGGAAAATACAGGTAATTCAGGCTTCCGTCATTATTTTGATTGTTTAGCATCCACTCGCCTGCCAGATATAAGCTTTGATTTATTCTTCCTAGGTCAATCTCACTTAAGATTGTAGTGCCATATTCCTGAGTTTGAGCAGCAGTCTTGCCATTATCTAAGGTGCAGGAATTCAAAATAAGCACGACAACTATGATTAAATTAAGACAAAACATATTTTTAATGGTGCTCATTTTAAGGTGGGGTGTTTTTGTGGATGAGGTAACCAGAACACTTAATAAAGATTTTGAGGTATAATCAGCATAAATTTGCCTCGCAGCTTGTCTAAAAACAAAATTTAAATAACATCATAATCCTCTTTTTGCAATGCCCAATCTTCCGTTCAAATTCTGGCTTCTCAGCAAGATTTATAAATCGCGTTTGTTTCTTCGACGCAGTCTCAAAAAA
>CAZFEZ010000068.1:0-5350 GCA_964518225.1 uncultured Methanosarcinales archaeon
GCTTTCAATCCTGTCAGGGTATATTGTGCCCTGCCCGAGAAATTTTATTCCCTTATGTTTTTTCTCCAGCTCAATCACCTTGTTTTCAAAAACCTCTATAAAAGCATGACCCACAATCTTTCTTTTTTCTTCAGGATCTGAAACTCCTTTTAACTTTTCAAGAAATATTTGCGAAGCGTCAACAAAATAGAAATGCTTAAACCTCAATTTTTTCTCAAAGAAAGCCCTTACCTCTTCCGCCTCGCCTTTCCGTATCAGCCCATGGTCAACAAAAACGCAGTAAAGCTTGCTGCCGATTGCCCTATGCATGAGAACTGCCGCAACTGCGCTGTCAACCCCTCCGGAGACGCCCATGATTATGGAGCTTTTGCCGGTCTCCTTTTTTATTTCCCTGATTAGTCTTTTTGAAATGTCTTTGAAATGCCAGTCTTTTTTTGCCCCGCACACGTCGAAAACAAAATTTTTTAAAATTTCATTTCCTTTTAAAGTGTGGGCAACCTCCGCATGGAACTGGATGCCATGCAGCTTTTTTGCGTTATTTTCGAATGCCGCAATCCTGCACGAGTCAGTGGAAGCCAGAATCTCAAAATCCGGCGGAAGCTTTGCCACCAAGTCTCCGTGGCTCATCCACACCTGCTCTTTTTTTGACAATCCCCGAAGCAGCTTGCCGTTTTTCTTTATGTATAATGTTTTATTGCCAAACTCCTTCAGCTTGCCGCCTAAAACTTCCCCTCCGGCAAATTTGGCAATCAGCTGCAGTCCGTAGCATATGCCCAGAATCGGTATTCCCAAATCAAGAATTTTCTTTTCCATTGTCGGAGCGTTGTGCTCATATACGCTTGCCGGCCCTCCTGAAAGAATTATCCCGTCCGGCTTTAGTCTTCCAATTTCTTTTAAAGAAATGTCGCATGCCACGATTTCGGAATAAACTCCAAGGTCACGCACCCTTCTTGCTATGAGATGGCAATATTGGCCGCCAAAGTTTAGGACGAGTATCATTTTATCCAAACAATGAGATTACCCAGCTGATGATTCTTTTTATTATGTTTGGTTTTTCTTCTGGTTGAAGCGGTTTTTCCGCATAATCGGATTCTGATCCTTCTTCAATCTTCACTTCCGCTTCAACTTCTAAGTCGGCTTCTTTGGTTATGCCATTATTCTGTATCTTATTATTCAGCTCTTCAGCCATTCTCTCTTTTTCCAGCCCGATATTTAAGCGTTCTTCCTGATTGATGGCTATGTTTTTTCCTCTATCTTCTTCAGCAGCTTCTTTCTCGGCCTCCATCACAAATTCTGTCCCATCTAATCCATATTTACCATAATCAATCAAAACATTCACCGCTTCTTTTGCTGCCTCCTCGTTAAACCCAGCAACTACGATATGGGAGTATCCGTCGTATTCAATTAGCTTGATTACTGCCCTGTTTTTGGCAACGAAGCTTTCACAAGGCTGCGGGAAACTCAAAATCCTGGCAGAAAGGTTGTTGTGGCAGGGGTTTCCTATTGAAATCAGACTTTGGTTTAAATCACTTATTTCACTGGCTAGCTTTGCACGGCCGTGTATAGGCTTGTTTAACTTCTCACCAAAAAATACAACAAGCTTGCTCTGAAGCAATACGTCCGAAGAAGGCGCTTTGTCGCCAACGACTATCAAAGCGTCCAAGCTGTTGTTGTCTATGAACATCTCAGGAAAATCTGATAAATCAGAAGCGTAAGCAAAACTGACTAAAGCAATGGCCATCAAGATGCAAATAATCATTTTCATGTGCAAATCACATCCAATTTTCCCATTTCCAACGCTTTCTTTATTTCCAATCCAATCCTTTCCCCGTAGCTTATTGAATAGCCATATAGATATCCGGAGTAAGGGGTAAATAAAGTTCCAGGAGAGCCAGGAATGCGCATGCTGACATCAAAAATCACAATATCTTCCCTGCTTTCTTCTGCAACAACAGCCCCTTGCAGAGCAAAAGGCCCTATCATGCCGATGCCGTGCTCTTTTTTTGCTGCCGCAATAAACCTTTCCCCCATCTCAAATATTTTTTCAAGCAATGACTCTTTCACTGTTACATTATAATGCCCTGTTTCAATGTACTTTGGCTTTATGTGCTTTAAAACTTCAATTTGATCTGGCGCAGGCAGCCTTAATATTCCGTCTAGATTTGTCTGCCTTCTTGCATCAGTGCCCATCAATTCCAGCTCATCGTTCAATGGGCTGTAAAAAAAATTGAAATTAACATGAGCGCCTATGACATACTCCTCAATGACTGCCCTGTCCAAGTCATTTTTTGTGATTGCCTTTTTATTTAATAAATCACTTGATTTTTCTTTGTAGTCTTTATAGCCGGAGCACAAGAAAAATGCCCTTTCATAGCCTCTTTTTGCCTCTGCAACTTTCACAATAACCAATCTGTCAATTTTTTTTGGGTCCCTGAATAATCTTGGAGTTCTTATTCCCGCCTTTTCAAGAAGATAATACTGGTTTTTTGGCACGTCCCTTTCTTCCAGCTTAACCATGTCCCTTGTGCCGTAAATCGGGACTAAAAACTTGTTTTCTATGTCACTGAAATTGCAGTAAACCCAGAAATACCTGTTATGGACAAATATGGTGTTCCTTTTCCTTAATTCTTCCTGCACTTCTTTTTTTGTTATGTCGGCAAACTTGTTGACTGCAATGACATCATCGACAAAGCCGATTCCTTCCCTTCTTTTGTAGTATTTTGAATATGTTTTTTCCCTTCCTTTTTGGGCAACAACCAATGTCTTGAATCCATGAGAATGAGCGCCCCTGCAGACATCAAGAGCAGAATGGCCCCCGAGCACACCTATGGTTATGCTGTTCTTGTCGTAGTTTTCCAGTATTTTCGAGATTTGTTTTTGGGTTATCAATTTATGTCAAAGCTAGCTTTTTGTTTTCTATGCAACTCATTAATAATATTTTTAGTTATAGCTATATTTTCTTTAAATTTTTCTTTTTGTCTGGAATTTTCTTCAGTATTTTTGACTTTTATGTTACCTAGTCTTTTGAAAGTTTTTAATTGGTTTTCATAGTTTTTAACGCAATCTGAAATTGACTTAAATCCGTCTACCTCACTATTACAAAAATAACATATTACCACATCATTCTCAGCAATTTTTAACTCTTTTTTTCTTAATATTCTGTATGGATTTCGTTTACAATTCCAACAAATAAAAATAGAGTTTTCATCATAATGGTCTACATCTTCTTTAAATATCATATTACCCCAAAACCTTTTTCATCTGGTTTGTCTTGATTGCATTCTTTATCTCCATCGCTATCCTTCTTCCTGTTGACATGGGCTTATTGTACTTCAGCCATGTGTATGGGCTGCCTTCGATGAATGGGTTTGTGCCTGCAACTATCCTTGCCGATATTTCAAAGACATAAATTTCCTCTTCCGGAGTCAAAATAGTTTCCAGGCAGAAAGGCCCGAACAATCCAGGAGGGGCCAGTTTCTTTGATTCCTTCACAACAGATTCACCCATCTCTATCAGCCTAGGCAAAAATGATTCTCTGACAACAACAGGAATGTTGCCTACAATCACGTAGCTTGGGTCAATCTTCGGCAGAACTATCTGGTCTCTTGCAGATATCCTCCCCAAAGAATCCACATTGCTTTCATATCTTATATCCATGCCCATTATCTCAATTTCGTTTGTCAGTGAAGAATAAAAGTAATGAATGAATAACGGAACTCCTATTATATACTCCTGCAGGACATATTTTCTGAGTTTGTAAGGCTCTATTTTTTTGTAAAAATCTTTCTTGTCTTTTGCAAGGAAATAGCCTCGGCCTCCTTCAGCACCCATAAACTTTGCAATCACAAGCCTGTCAATGTCTTCCGGCCTGTTGAAAAGCCTTGGAACCTTCAATCCTGACTTTACAAGCCACTGCCTTTCCAAATGCCTGTCGGACTCCCATTTAAGAATTCTTTTGTTGCCGTAATAACTGACATTCAGCTTTTCAACTTCCTCATAGCCCATGTAAGTGACAAACGAGCCATGCGGAATAACAATTGCATTTTTCTTGATAAGCTGGTTTTGTATTTTCGGAAAATCTTTGTAAGAATCAATGCTTTGAATACCTGCAGTGCAGAATGAGAACCGATTGTTGCAATCCTGTATTTTGGTTGCGCCATATCATAGGATAAACTCTTTTCTATATAAATTTTACTACCTGCAATAGAAACAATGGGATTATTTGCAATATGGAAAAGAAAAAGTGATATCATATTTCAAAACCTTTAAATAAATCCCGCATTTCGCCTTTTGTCATGGCAAGACAATCTGGTCCTTCTAACATTGCAGTTATCGGCATGGAATGGGGAGACGAAGGCAAAGGCAAAATCATAGATTTTCTGGCTGAAAAAGCAGAGGTTATAGCGCGGTTTAACGGCGGCAATAATGCGGGGCACACTATTGAGGTTGGCGGCAAGAAAATAGTTGTTCACCTTGTCCCATCGTGTGTAATGCACGCTAACAAGCTTAATATTGTTGGAAACGGATTAGTAATAGATCCCAAAATTTTGCTGGATGAAATAAAGAATCTGGAAAAAAATAAGATAAAGATTAATCCGGAAAATTTAGCGATTAGTGATAATGCACATGTTATTCTGCCGCAACATATTGAGGAAGACAGGCAAATCGGAGGCAAGATAGGCACAACAGGAAGGGGCATTGGTCCTGCCTACACTGACAAGGCAGCTAGAATCGGTTTGAGAATGTGCGACTTTGTGAATGAAGCAATTTTCAAAAAGAGGTTCGGCAGCGAGGAATTTTATCCAAAATACGAGGAATATGCAGAATCACTAAAAGATTATGTTAACGACACAACGTTGATGATTAATTACGCTCTGGCAAAAAACAAAAAAATACTTTTCGAGGGGGCGCAGGGCACTTTGCTTGATATTGACCACGGCACTTACCCTTTTGTCACGTCTTCAAGCGCAACAGCAGGGGGAGTCTGCACAGGGCTTGGAATTTCTCCGAGAAAAGTCCAGAGTGTCATGGGGGTCTGCAAGGCGTACAAGACAAGAGTCGGCAACGGGCCTTTTCCCACTGAAATCACCGGAGCTACAGGAGAAAAAATACAAAAATCCGGCAAGGAATTCGGCGCTACAACCGGAAGGCCAAGAAGAATAGGGTGGTTTGACGCTTTGATTGGCAAGTATTCTGTAATGGTCAACGGGATTGATTCAATCGCTTTGACGAAGCTTGATGTCTTCACCACAGTTGACAAGCTGAAGATTTGCGTTGCCTACAAGCACAAGGGAAACATAATTGAAAATTTCACTCCGAACATCCACATTCTGCAGAACTGCCAGCCTGT
>CAZFEZ010000069.1:0-5332 GCA_964518225.1 uncultured Methanosarcinales archaeon
AATTCGAGGAAAAAATTTCTCGCCTCGAGCCAAAGGTCGCCTTGCTCTGTACGTTTTACGAACTTTTTTCACAAGCTTCCTATTTTTTGTATGAATTCTGACAAACTCCACAACAACCTTTAAAAACACCCGTTTAATCACTTTCTAATATGGATTTAAAAGAGGAAGCACTAAAGCTGCACAAGGACAATAAAGGCAAGCTCGCAGTCAAGTCAAAAGTAGAGGTAAAGACAAAGCATGACTTGAGTCTGGTTTACACTCCGGGAGTCGCAGAGGTTTGCAGGGAGATTGCTGCAAACAAAAGCGCGGTTTATGATTATACAATGAAATCCAATTCTGTTGCTGTTGTTACAGACGGCTCGGCTGTTCTTGGGCTTGGAGACATAGGGGCAGAGGCTTCTTTGCCTGTCATGGAAGGCAAGTGCGTTCTTTTCAAGGAATTGGCAGGCATTGACGCATTTCCACTCTGCTTAAGGACACAAGACGAGAAGGAGATAGTAAGCATAGTGAAGAATATAGCCCCTGCTTTTGGCGGCATCAACCTTGAGGATATATCCGCGCCAAGGTGCTTTACCATAGAGGAACAGCTGCTTAACATAGGCATTCCGGTAATGCATGACGACCAGCACGGCTCAGCTATTGTTGTCTTGGCAGCCTTGATAAACGCAGCAAAGGCTGTAAAAAAAGAAATAGGGGACTTGAAGGTCGTAATCAACGGCGCAGGGGCTGCAGGGATGGCAACCGCAAAGCTCTTGACTTGCCTGGGCATAGACAAAAAGATTTGCACTTGTGTAAAGGAATTGGCGCTTTGCGACAGCAAGGGAATTATTTATGACGGGAGGCCTGATCTAAATGCGTTCAAAAAGCAGATGGCAAAAATCACAAACAAGTCAAAGAGACAGGGCACATTAAGGAATGCTTTGGAGGATGCTGATGCTTTCATAGGCCTGTCCAGGGGGAACTTGCTAACTGGTGAAGATTTAAAGGTGATGAACAAAGGCGCCATAGTGTTCGCCATGGCAAATCCCACTCCGGAAATATCATTCGACGAAGCAATCAAAGTTGCAACAGTTGTTGGCACGGGCAGGAGCGACTTCCCAAACCAAATCAACAATTCACTGGCTTTCCCGGGGTTGTTCAGGGGGGCTTTGGATGCAAAGGCAACAAAAATAAACAGCGAGATGAAGATAGCTGCGGCGCATGCTATAGCGAATTGCGTAAACCCGACAAAAGACAAGGTTTTGCCTTACACCTTGGACAAGGTTGTTGTGCCGAAAGTGGCAGAGGCTGTGAAAAAAGCGGCGATTGAGACTGGAGTTGTAAGGGCATAATCACTCATCTATCATATTTCCATTCATTGAATTTTTTTACTTCTTCTATCTGCTCGGGAGTTAAATCTGGTGCGATTGGCATAACCCACTGGGTAGTATTGCCTTTAATATTACAGATTTCCTTATAATAATGATTTGTTAATTCTCTTAATCTATCGTCAGGATGTGTTAAAGATGATGCCAGCGCTGTAAAATCAAGTGCTTGAAAAGATTCAGGATTCTTGAGCAATAGCTCTATTGCTTTTCCATTTTCGGAATCAATCCATCCTTTATTTCCAGGAATAAAATTTTTTGCCACATGAGGGCGTGGTACAACTTTGTAATTATCCACCATAGCTTGTGTAAATTCATAAGCAAGTTTCAATGTTTTTTCAGTATCCACCCCTACATGCCCAAACACCATTAATGCTTCTGGGGTTATTCCAAAATCTCTTCTGGCAGACTGGATAGCCTCTAAACATTTCTTTTCATCATTAATCTCTTTATGCACGCCTTTCCAGACTTGGGGGGTCATACCATCTACACCAAACCCCACAGTACGGAATCCGGCTTCCACTAAATTTTCTATAGATTTTTGGTGTTTGTGTCTTGCACTAACATAAAGTGCTGGAGTTGCCAACCCTCGCAGCTTTATTTCAAAACCGGGATTCATTTGCTTTACATCTTTAACCGCATATGCAAATTCAAGCAATTCATGAGGTTTTTGAAATACATCAAGATTAGACATGTACATATTAAGTTCTTTTAATCCAAAACCTTTAGCCTTCTTAACTAAATAAGCTAGATCATCTTTTATGATTTTTGGATTTCTGTAAACCTCTCCTATCTGTACAATTGGTTTTCCAGTTGACGGATCAAGAATCGTTCTATTAGCTCCACAAAAATCGCAATGGAACATACAGCCTTGCGAGACATAAAATCCAAACTCTTTAGAGAGGTATAACCTCATCATTTCATCAGGTATCTTTTCATATGCCGGAATTAAAGAAGTCTTCTCTGAGGAGGTTAATGCATTTGCATTTATGCCTAATACCCTTTCAATTGTAGTGTCATTATTTCCATTATGTGACGAATCACCAAATAATCTCTTAAATTGGGATGGTGTAATCCCCTGCAACCCTTCAGATAATACTTGGCCTCCAAGAAGATAGGTAATCTTTTCTTGCGAGTTTTTATCTATCTCTTTCTGTAATCTTATCACCTCTGGGATATAAGGCGTGCCAAGAAGATTAATTCCAACATAATTGGATGATAATTGCAATGGCTTTGTATTCTCATCATGTAACTCTATATCAACACCTGCCGCTAGCAATCTTGCAGCTGCCGTAAGCAATGAGGTTGGCATGTACACATGTCCAATATAACACTCACTAATTGGTGGAGCGTAATTATGCCTCGGTTGAATCAAATCTATTTTTGTCATATAACCCCCAAATATTTCAAATTTTAGTTACTTATTAATGGTAATTTAGGCAAAGATATTGATTAAACTTTCTCTCAATTTTTAACCGATTTATAGAAAAATTTATATATAAAAACAAATAATGGTTAAAATTATGGAAAGGATAAAGCTGGATTTGACAGACAGAAAAATCTTGGCAGAACTAGACAGGAACTGCAGAATTCATAATTCCGTGTTGGCAAAGAAAGTAAACAAATCAAGAGAAGCAGTAAAATATAGAATCCAGCAGCTTCAAAAAAACGGAATAATTCAAAGCTTTATTACATCAATCAATCCAAACAAACTTGGATATTACATGTTCAAGGTTTATCTAAAACTTGAAAATATACCAAATGAAAGAGAAAAGTTCTTTGAAGAATTGAAGCAAAATAAAGACATTTATTGGTTTGGCATTTCTGATGGCGTATTTGATGTTGTTGTTGCCATACTTTCAAGAAGCATAACCGGATATTTTGGAAAAATAAACACACTTCTTTCTAAGTGGGAGTATTTAATAGTAAATAAAGTGCTTGGCACAATGGTCGACACAAGGCAGTATAACAAAAAATTCTTCACAAATGACACAAATGGGCAATTTGTAATTTTTGGAGGAGATGTTATAGACAATAAAATTGATGAATTAGACTCAAAAATATTGCTTATACTGGCTAATGAAGCCAGGACACCATTGATGGAACTGGCAAGAAGGATTAAGTCTACTATAGAGATAGTGCGGGGGAGGATAAGAAAGCTAGAGGAGAAAGGTATAATATTGAATTACAGAATTGCTGTTGATTTTAATAAATTGGAGTTGGAGTTCTTTAAGGCAATAGTTTATTTCAGAAAATTATCGGAAAAAGATGAAAAATCCTTGTTTGAATGGATGAGGATACATCCAAATTCACTTTATTACATTAGAAGTCTGGCTCCTTGGGAGGTTGAGTTTGAGTTTGCCGTAGAAAGCTACCAGCATTTTAATAAAATCATTAATGATTTAAGAAAAAAATTTCCACATGTAATAAGGAACTATGAGCATTTAATAATGATACATGAAGAATGGATGCCGGCGTATCAGGAAATTCTGCAAAATAAATCATAAACTTAAACCAAAACTTTAAAAATAACCCTTCTTATAACGTGGCTTAAAATGCAGACATTTGATTTGATCGTAATTGGAGCAGGCTCGGGATTGAACATTTCTTCTGCGGCTGCAGAGATGGGCATGAAAGTTGCTGTTGTGGAGAAAGGCCCTATGGGAGGCACTTGCCTGAACAGGGGATGCATTCCGTCAAAAATAATCATACACAGCGCGGATGTTGCTGAAACCATCAAAAATTCAAAATTATTCGGCATAAATTCTAAAATCAGCTCCGTCGATTTCGCAAAAATAACCTCAAGGGCTTCTAAAATAGTCGACAAAGACGCAAAGGAAATTGAAGAGGCTATAAAAAACGATAAAAATACAGCCTTGTTTAAGGCAGAGGCAAAATTTATTTCTGAAAGAACGCTGAAGGTCGGAAGCGAAACAATAAGGGGAGAAAAAGTAGTCATTGCAGCAGGCACACGGCCCAGGATTCCTGACGTAGACGGATTAAAAAATACAGATTTTATAACCAGCGACGAAGCTTTAAGATTAAAAAAGCAGCCCAAGACAATGACAATACTTGGCGGTGGGTATATAGCCGCCGAGCTCGCCCATTTTTACGGCTCCCTGGGAACTAAGATAAACATTATCCAAAAAGGCAGGTTGCTAATCCCAAATGAAGACACGGAGATAGCTGAAAGATTTACCGGAATATTCAGGAAAAAATACAATGTCTTAACGGAATGCAATGTAGCAAAGATTTCAAAAAAAAGCAATAAATTCGTTGTTAATGCTGGAGGTAAAAACTCAAGTAAAAAGCTTCTTTCAGATGCCTTGCTTGTTGCCGTAGGCAGGATTCCAAACACAGATGTCCTGGATGTAAACAAAGCAAATGTCGAGGTTGACGATAAGGGTTTCATAAAAACAAATGATTATCTTGAGACAACCGCAAAAAATACGTGGGCCTTGGGAGACATTGCCGGAAAATACCTTTTCAAGCACAGCGCCAACCTAGAAGCCCAGTACGTTTACAATAATGCAATTCTGAATGAAAAATTAAAAGTGGATTACACTGCAATGCCGCATGCGATTTTTACTTCCCCTCAAATTGCCGGAGTTGGCTTAAGGGAGCAGGACATAAAGCAGAAGAATATTGATTATGCAGAAGGGCGCTATGATTACTTAGATTCCGGAATGGGCATTGCACTTCAGGACAATAATGGCTTTGTAAAGATTTTTGCCGACAGAAAGACAAGAAAAATACTCGGCTGCCATATAATGGGCACAGGCGCATCAACCCTAATCCATGAAGTCATTGTTGCGATGAAATCAAATTTAAATGCCGACTCAATCAGCGATGCAGTCCACATCCATCCTGCGCTGAGCGAGGTTGTGCAGAGGGCTGTGAGGAATATTGAATAGTAATGTGTGCTAAGATAATAACCTTATTTTAAAATATTTTTTATAATATCCAAT
>CAZFEZ010000070.1:0-4148 GCA_964518225.1 uncultured Methanosarcinales archaeon
TCAAGAAAAATTATCTTTGAATGAAATGAAGCAGTATCTTGACGCTTTGAGGCACATCCTTGAAAACGGGGAAGACAGGAAGGACAGGACAGGGATAGGTACAAGAGCTGTTTTTGGAGTGCAGATGCGCTTCAGCATGGAAAATGGTTTTCCGGCAGTCACTACAAAAAAACTTCCCTGGAAAAGCGTTGCAAGCGAGCTTTTGTGGTTTATTGAGGGGTCGAATGATGAAAGAAGGCTTGCGGAAATCTTGCACGGAACAAGGGACAAAAGCAAAAGCACGATATGGACTGCGAATGCAGAAGCAGGCTACTGGAAGCCAAAGGCAAAATTTGACGGCGATTTGGGAAGAGTTTACGGCGTGCAGTGGAGAAAATGGAAATCTCCTGACGGAAAAGAAATTGACCAGCTGGCAAATGCAGTCAATCTGATAAAAGAAAACCCGACCAGCAGGAGAATCATTGTGACAGCATGGAATCCCGGTGAGCTTGAGCAGATGGCGCTGCCGCC
This sequence comes from uncultured Methanosarcinales archaeon, assembly GCA_964518225.1. GTDB lineage: Archaea > Nanobdellota > Nanobdellia > Woesearchaeales > GW2011-AR4. The sequence goes on from CAZFEZ010000070.1 coordinate 511, forward strand.
TTGCCATGCCTTTTTCCAGTTCTTTGTCGCAGACAAAAAGCTTTCATTGCAGATGTACCAAAGGTCCTGCGACATGTTCCTGGGAGTGCCGTTCAACATAGCCTCTTACTCATTGCTTCTTCATATGGCGGCCCAAGCGACAGGATTAAAACCCGGGGAATTTGTCCACACACTTGGCGATGCGCATATCTATCACAACCATTTTGAGCAGGCAAAAGAGCAATTAAAAAGAAACCCGTTGCCATTGCCGTCATTATGGCTCAATCCGGAAATAAAGAACATAGGTGATTTCAAAATGGAGGATATAAAGCTCGAGAATTACCAGTTTCATCCCCCGATAAAGGCCGAGATGGCGGTCTAAGTTTGTTGATTATTTTTTAAAAGTTATATCTTATTGAAAGTGCCATATTGTCATGGCAAACAGTAAAAGAAACATTAACTAAAGGATAACTTTAACTAAAACAATTTATAAGGACAAAATAAAACAAAATGATAATCTCCTTGATTGTTGCAATGGACGAGAACAGGGCTATCGGATACAAAAACAAGCTGCCGTGGACTCTGCCCTCTGAATTGAAGTATTTCAGGGAAACAACAAAAGGCAAGCCGGTAATAATGGGCAGGAGAACTTATGCGTCCATAGGAAGGCCGATGCCCGAAAGATTAAACATCATAGTTACGAGGGGTAGGGATTACAAGGCAGCCGGCTGCACTGTTGTAAACAGCAAGGAGGACGCTATAAAAGCGGCGAAAGGCAGCAATGAAATAATGGTCATAGGGGGAGCGGAAATCTATAAGCTGTTTTTGCCCACAGCAGACAGGCTTTACATCACCAAAGTCCACGGCTCATTCAAGGGAGACACTTACTTTCCTGAATTTAATGAAAGTGAATGGGACAAATCAAGAGAAAAATTTGTCGAGAAGGATAATGAAAACCCGCATAGCTACACGATAACGGTTTTGGAAAGAAAAAATTAACTTGCTTTGTTTATACCGCTTCTTTTTTCTTAAGCTCAAACTTATTCAAAAATGGAACCAAAACATTTCCTATTGCCAATGCCAAAGGTATCCCTAACATGGGGCTGTAGATTTCTATCCCTATCAGCACAACTGCTGTGAAAATTCCATATAATACCCTCTGCCTTCTTGCTGCAGGATGCGTCTTCGGCTCAATCAGCATGAACATTGCAAAGAAAAAAACAGTGCTTTGGCTTATAAATGACTGGTAGAAATTGCCCATCATCATTCTCATATGCCCCATCATCATGGGCTGCGGAACAAATGCATGCAAAATATAATATGCCGCCAAGAATGAAACTGCCAAGTCAAACCTCCTTTGCCTCCATAGGACAAAAAGCCCGAACAAGACTACCAAGTAAAATGGAGATGAAATCCACCACGAGTTTGGCGCGTTGAAAATCAGGAAAACCATAAGAATGCCGAAATTCGCGGGATTGAATATATGCCTTCCATCCAGTTTAAGGATATGCTTGGACAAAACGGCTATCGCCCCTGCCATGACATAGACATGCCAATCAAGATTCTGCGTCAATAATCCGCCTATAAACAACCCAGAAATAAAAGCTGCATAGGGAAATTCAAAAGTCTTGAATTTGGAATAACTGATTGCAACATCCAATATTGTGGCAGTTAAAACAGAGATTAAAAGCGGAATCAAGGCTCTTGCCCCAAAACCATAAAAAAATACGCTTATCAGGCTTAATGCAATCAGAAAAAAAATCATGTACTGGTAGATTGTGAATCTGCTGACCAGTTGTTTAATATTCAATGCAAACACCTTTTTGATATCTTAGTTGTGATTACGCAATATTGGTTTTTGTAATGTTTATTTTAATGGTATGCCTATATTGATATTAATGTTTTTTATTTCTTTCACAGCGCATTATTAAAATTATTTAAATAAAAAATAAACAAATTACTTCTTTCTCGCCCTTTGCGGGCCTCCTGTTTTATAAACTGAATATCTGCCTTTTGCCTTCTGGCTTGTCTTCTGCTCGGGATAAACTTCATAAACAGAGCTTTCGTCAAAGCCGCAGTTATTGCATTTGACTGCGGTTATGCCTAAATATCTTACATGCCGGATGTCTGCAGAGCCGCATTTTGGGCATTTCATTTGTCAGTTAATCAAACAGTGTTTACAGATAATCTAACCCTTTTTCTTTTTTGTGCAGTACTCTTCATAAACTGGAAGGATTTCCTGAACTGCTAGGTAAATTTCAAGAGCTGGTGCTGATCCCGGCCTTAGTTGCCCTATTCTTGAAATAGCATAATCAATTCTTTCATATTTGGCACTTTTGGGATTACCGCTTAAATTTAGAAGCTCTTTCCTTAGTCTATCTTCAAGACGAGAAAACAACGCAATCGATTCGTTTCTGAGCTTACGAACTTGGGAACCAGAATAAGCAGAAATTATCTCAAGTAAAACCATTTTAAATTATTTTCTCTCCTGTCTGCTTGCTTGTGATATGAATTACGTTGACAGGGCAGGAATCGGCAGCCTCCTTGTTTTCTTTGAAGTTTTTCTCGTCAATGTCAAGCTCTTCCCATCCATCGTCCCTTTTTTTGCATCCCACAATGTCTGACTTGCCGTCTTCGTGCATGACCCAGAAATCCGGAGCCACAGCTGCGCATGCAGCGCACCCTATGCAATTGGGCCTGTCGTGCTCAAGCTTGTACTTCTTCAAGCCTTCCTGAACAGTCTGCGTTTCTTCTGCCATGTAATCTACAAGTGCCAAAGTGTATTTAAAATTTTTGGTTACAGGATGGCAAAAACAATCCCTACAGCAATCAAAGCAATAGCTGAAAGTTTTATTAAAATCGCTTTCTTATTAATCTCTTCTTTTAAAATTCTTGGGAAATAAAATGATATTACCAAAGTCATTATTAGTACAAATAATGGGGAAATTGAAGTTTCAAGGGCAGCCACCAGAGCAACAGGACCGCTCAACAAAGCATAATTGGCAAATACAAAGGATGAAAAATCAATGACCATCTTGAATCCAAGCAGGCCTCTTATGCCGGTTTTCATGCTTTTGAACGTTTCAACAAACTCTTTTCTTATCGAAGGAACAAGCAGGACAATCAATGCGCTGGAATTAGCCAGCCTTAGCCACAAAAAAGCGCTCCAGAAGCCTGTAACACTGAGGATGTGCTTCGCGGCTATATACCCTAAAGCAGCAAATAACACTGAGATGAGCACAAGATAAAATGATTTGCTGAGCTTTAATGATTTATCTGTTCTATTGTAAGAAACAATCAAGCCTGCCGCAACCAAAAACAAAAATCCTATAAAATAATTCTTTGTAAGCACATCGCCCAATAATATGAAGGCAAGCATCAAAACCAAAACAGGCTCTATCTGGTACATTATCTTGATTCTGGAAATTTCATCGTATTGGACAGCCTTGTAGTAAAGCGTTACGGCGATGCTGAGCGATATCCCTGCAGACATTGCAATCAGGATATCCGCAGCTTTCATGGGCTCAAAATCGAAAAAAGGCAGTAAAAAAACCAGAAGAATGTTCATCAGCCCGTTCAGGGCGATATAAACAGCAGGGTTCCTGATGTAGCCTTTTGAAATCACAAACTTGTCTATGATTGCGCATACAGCCCAGATG
>CAZFEZ010000070.1:4158-5297 GCA_964518225.1 uncultured Methanosarcinales archaeon
TGCCGTCAATAAATAAGCAATCGCGCATCTCCTGCCGAATTTTCCCCATATCATTGAAAGCTCTGTGAGGTCTGTTGTGACTCCAACCATTGTTATTATGAAAACAACACCCAAAGAAGCCCCCAACTGATAAAGCTGCCCTGCCAAAACAGCAAATCCCTCTGATGCTATTTCAAGGACTGCGCTGACAGGGACTGCAACAAGCACAGGCATAAATTTGCTGCCGTTGCCAAGATATTTTGTGACCAACTCAGCAGAAACAAAAGCCTTCAAAGCTGCCGCAATGAACAAACCAATCAGGATGTATTTTCCGACATCCATGAAAATGCGCCACATGTTTTTTGGCGTGCAGTAAATGATTCTTCTGCCCATGCTTTCCTTTTCGTGCTTCAGCCTCATTTTCTCAACATCGACACACTCAACACAGATGACTTTTTCACCTTTCCTGTGCTTTTTTGGTATTCCTGATTCTATCAGTCCGCTATTTTCATATTTCGCCAATACCAATCCGACAATGAAAGCTGCCAGCAGGGAAAAAGATACTAAAATTACAGTGTTTTTCATCCCAACAAATCCTGAAATAAGGAGCACATGAAGCAATCCTCCCCACGGAGCAGCAAGCAAAAATGCCAGGGCAGATGCAGTTGAGGCTCCCCTTTCCCTTAAAGTTGCAGCAATCGGGATTGCGCCGCAGGAGCATACAGAGACAAACAAGCCTGCTGTTGTCGCCCTTGCCAACGACGCCCAGCCATTGCCTCCAAAATATTTCAGTAATCTTTTTGTCGGTATGAATTCCTGAATCAATGCAGAGATTACCAATCCAAGTAGAAAGTAAAGCCAAAGCTCTTTGAAAAGTTCAATTAAGGCATCAAGGTAAACGGTGAGTATACTCATCTCTATGCCAAGGAAAATAGTATTTTTAAATATTTGTATTTAAGCCCAAACTGCCAGGATTGCGCCCATAACTGCAAGCGTAAGAAGGTAATGCAGGGTATTAAGCGCAAACAATCTGAATGGCTTGCCTTCCCAAAGAACCATGCCTATCTGAACAGTTGCGACAAATCCAAGCCATATCCAGAATCCTGCTTCAATTCCTTTCATAACTGTTGTTGCCTGGACATAATCAACAAAATGCGCGA
>CAZFEZ010000071.1:0-942 GCA_964518225.1 uncultured Methanosarcinales archaeon
AGAGAACTTTGAATGAAAACGTGAAAATAATGGATTATTCAAAGTTCTCTATATTAAATTATTAATACACTATGAAAATTTACTTTCCGCTGATCTTAACTTTGCTGTGCCTCAAAACCTTGTCATTGAGCATGTACCCTTTCTGGAATTCCTCCAAAATTGTATCTTCGGGCTTGTCCGATTGTTCCTTCATCAAAACCTCGTGCCTGTATGGATCGAATTTTTCCCCATTTGCTTTTATTGGCATTAGCCCCTCTGATTCAAGTATGGAGTGAAACTGCGCGTAAATCATCTTCATGCCTTCAATGAACTTTTCCTTGTCATCAGTGCTTTTCAATGCTATTTGAAAGCTGTCAAGCACGGGAAGCATTTGCGCAATCAGGCCAGCATGGGCGAATTTTGTGAATTCAGTTTTTTCCTTATCCGCCCTTTTCTTGTAATTCTCAAACTCTGCCTGAAGCCTTTTCAATGTGTCAGTCAATTCCTCGATTTTTTTTTGATTTTCATCTTGTTGTTTTTTTAATTCCGCTTTTTCCTCAGGTTTTTTGTGCACTTCCTGCTTTTTATCCTCTTTTTTTTGCTGTTCCATTTTAGTTTATGTAATTCGTGTTCTTTCTGTCAATTCCCTTCACAAATTCTATGTTCATGTCCGAAGGCGGCTGAAAATCTGCTGTTGGGTAAGCCAGATTTGACATGAACTTCCCGATGTTTGTTGACAAATTGGTTATAGTATGGTTATCGCCAAAATAATGGCTGCTCATCTCATAAACCAATTGCCTTGTCTGAGGCTCGTCAAAAGAGCCGATAGCATGGATATACTCATGAAGCATCACATGAAACAAGTAATAATTGTACAGGCTGGGATTTGTCTGCAAAATCCTTGCCAAAGGCTTTTTGTTGATTATTATAGTATTGGCCTCAAGAGAGTAAAACGCTCCCACA
>CAZFEZ010000071.1:952-5291 GCA_964518225.1 uncultured Methanosarcinales archaeon
GCCTAAATCTGAAACTCCAACCATCAGGCCTGCCTGCTCAGCTCCAACATATTCTCTCACCATCTCTTTTACTATCTCAAATATGTCAGCGATAGTTTTTGCCTTTTTTATACTCTCTTCATGATTCATATTGCCGGCCTGTCTCTTTATATTGGTTGACCTTAAGTCAACAGAAAGTAGGTAATATCAACTAATATATAAACCTTTCGGCAAAAGTTTAAATACAAGTGATTTCTAAAGGTATGTATGGTTTACATAAGGCAGAGAATCACCATAGTGAACATCCGAAAGCCGGCAGAGCACAATGTAAACCAGGAGCTGCAGTGGTTTGGCTCTTCTTTAGGATTATTTAATCTGAGGGACAAGGATAAGAGTACTTTCAGGGTATTCATAGAGCTTCTAAAGTCATCCAAATCGAGGCAAACGCTGACAAGCGATGAACTGGCATTGAAGCTGGCTTTGACCAGAGGAACCATAATCCACCACATCAACAAGCTCATGGAATCAGGAATAGTTATCCATGAAGGCAACAGGTACACTTTAAGGGTTGAAAACCTGAAATCACTTATCGAGGAAGTTGAGAAGGACATCAAGAGAGCTTGCGATGACCTGAAAGAAATCGCAAAAGAGATTGATGAAAGGCTGGGGTTGTAGCCTCAAACTTTTAGTCCTTTCTTATACGGCTTATCATATTGGGCATCATCGTAAGCCATTCTGAATAATTTTACAAGCTTAGGTGCAATTTCATTTTTATGGGTAATTGCATAGCTTACTATTTCTGAGCTTGTGTCAAACAATTCTGATATGTCTTTATATTCTTCAAATCCTGCGGCTTGCGCTCCGTAAATTTGGCTTGCTAATCGATAAGTTAGATGATAGTAGCCTATTTGGGTAAAATCTCGTTTAACCTTCTTAATTTTTATATCCCTCTTTCTCTTATTATAAAAAATCATCGTTGAAGAAATGTCTAAGAAATATTCAATTTGGGAATACTTCATTCCCATACTAATCATTTTGGGTATCAAAATTCTTCGTTTAGAATAGAATTGTTTTGATTGGCGCTGCAAGTTCCCATACATAGGCTTAAGTCCTTCTACTTTAAATACTCTTCCTACACCCGTAGGATGCAGCATAAATGGCTTTCCTAATTCCCGTAGCGATTGGTTTTTTCCTGATTTTTTGGCTTTTTCATAATTTTGGAATAACTCGAGTAGCATTTCTGGTTTGTAATTTGTACTCCTGTTTAGTTTGTAACTCATTAAATATTCAAATGCCTTTTGATGAGCCCAGCTTTCCTTTTTTGCTAGTTCAATAACCCACATTTTCAAAATATAAACCAATCTTTCATGCAATTGCATCCTTTGCTCCGGTTCAGATTTTTTTGCAAGCTTAGCCTCTTCCCTCTTTTTCGTCCAATCTTCATACTGTCCGCTGTTATGGAGGTATTGCCTTGCTATTTCACGTGCAGTTTTTTTTGGATAACCTCCTGCAATTCCTATTTCCTCTTGTGTCCCTCCTCTATCAATCACTTTATCCATATTTGGCTTACACCTATACGGCATTAAGCTAGAAGGCAATTCTATGTCGTTGCTTTTACAGAATGTTCTTAATCCTCTTGGTTTTAAATGCGTTTTTTCGCATATCTCCTCAAGAGAGGGTACTCCTTCATCTAGTGCAGTTTGTATTGTTTCAAGTTTCTGATCTTTACTAAGCCTTGTTTTTGTTATTCTTTTTTCTAAAAGTGACATAGTAGACTCCAGACACCTTAAAGTTGGATTCAGTATTTAAAAATGTTATCATTTTAAAGTAACTAACAATTTTAAATTTCCCTTTCGACGCTGTTGTACAATTGGTTATTTTGACATATTTTTTGCGAATTTACGAATGAGTTTAATTGGAAAAGAAGCTCAAATAGGGGTTATGCAACAGCGTCCTTTCCCCATTTTTAAATAGTAAATTATATAAACAAGTAACCAGAGTTTTTGGGATATGAAAAAGTTGCTGCCATTCTTGATTGTTTTTTTCGTAATGCCAATCGTTTTCGCTGATATAACCATAACAACCGACCAGCAAATCTACAACATAGGCAACAAGATAAAGGCTTATGCATCAGTGCTTCCGGCTGGCAATTTTGAAGGCTTGTTCAAGCTGGCGCTTTCATGCGAGAATTACAAACTGGAGTATTTCCGGAACCCAATCAGCCTCGAGGCAAATTTCAGGACAGCCATCGAGGTCCCGGACTTTACTGCCACTTCATCAATGCTTGGCAAATGCGCCATAACTGGAGATTTGTTTACGAATGACAATCAGGTTGTCGAGGAAAAGGTATCGGAGGGATTCACAATAACAGACCAGCTCAGTGTGCTTCCTGTTAACGCACAGATTACGGCTTTGCCGGGCGCCACAATCCTTGTTGCAGGAATTGTAAACGAGGCTTTCGGCAATAATGTCCTGAAAGCATCAGCAGAAGTCACTCTAGACAACAACTCTTATCCTGTAAACGCTGTTGACGGAAAATTTAATTTAACTTTGCAGCTCTCAACGCATATCAAATCAGGAAAGCACACAATAGGAATCAGAGCTTCTGACCCAAAAAGCAATTCAGGCGCTTCTTCTATAGGGCTTGACATAACAACAATCCCTGCTTACGTGCAGGTGTACCTGGGCAGCGGGCAAGTTTCTCCAGGCGCTGTAATCGGCATTACATCCTCACTTTACGACCAGGCTGACGATTTAGTCAATGCCTCACTGGACTTAGAGCTGACATCTCCGCACGGCATCAAAGTATTCAGAAAGATTGTTCAGAGCAATGAAAAAATAGACTACGAGACAAGCCAGTACGCACAGCCAGGGGTATACACTTTAACAAGCACATATAACAATTTGTTCACTCAGTCTTACATCAACATTACAACTGTGAGGGAGGTCAAAGTAAGGTACGAGAATGAGACAGTATTTGTTGAGAATATAGGAAATGTGCTTTTCGAGGACGAACTGTCATTCATCCTGCAAAACGATGCCAATAAGTACCCTGTAACCAGAAAGGTCAAGATTGAGCCAGGAAAAACATTGAGCATTGACTTATCCAAGGAAGTGCCGTTCGGAATTTATGATATTCTGGCTCCTATAAAAGAAGGGCTAAATCCTATTGCAAATAGGATAGATGAGCCGCTGCAGGGGGCGCTGGAATCTGCCAAGAATGCCTTAAGCAATATTATTCCCGGAGAAAATGTTTTGGCATCTGGGGTTACAATCCATGACAACAGGCCGGTTTACAAGAAAGTTTCCACTGGATTTGCTTCAATAACTGCCGCTTTGGTAGGCTCAGACGGGCTGCTTGCAAGGCGCCCGTTAATAGCTCCAATGGTCTTAGTTGTTGTACTTCTGGTTTTGGTGTTCCGTTACGGAAGAAAACCGATAATGAAACTAATCAGGGGAAAGAAAGATGATGAGAATAGAGATAGGGAGAATTAATCAGATTGTGCTTTCATCTATCCAATCCTGCGCTGTCTTGACCAGTCCAACATCGCCTTCTTTCGAGCAGTAAGGGCATCTGGCCGGAACCTTGTCCTTCTTGAACTTGAAGCCGCAGCCGCGGCATTGTAAGTCGAGCATAACACTACCTTATAGTAAGAAGTATATAAATATTTTGGATTGAAAATCAAAAACTTTAAATAATAAGCATTTTTTCCTTACTATATGATGGCACAAAACATAAGGAACATCGTAATCGGTTCTATTCTAGCTATCATCATAATTATTATTTAAAAGGCCCGAAACAAATATTCTGGAAGGGCCTGAGCATTTCTGCTTGATTCTGGAATATTAGAAAAACAAATAAAAATTAGTGCAGGTTTAACAATGACAACCAATCAAAAAGTTTATGGAGAAAGATTATTGCAGGCAGTCGGGTATGCTCCAAGTCGAGATGGGAAACTAGCTGAACATCTAATCCCAGTTGGACAATTAGGCGAACTGAGGAAGTTTGGCGTTAATGAGCCTGTCCAAATCTCTTATTATATTCAACCTAATGGCAAAACCATAGCTTTTTACCCTAAATTGCTGCACGATAAAAGTTTCTTAGGGAAAGGGAACACGTTAGATGATGCAATAATGGCGTTAATACCCAAACTTAAAAATGATGCGTGGTTTGTTAAGCTTAACCTGGGACATTACGACAACCCCACATTTCCTGCTAGTGTAGATAAATAATAATACAAGAAAAATAAAATCCTAATTACCCTGCCTGTCATGGGCCCTTAAGCTTGGCCTTACTTTCTCGTAGCCTTTTCCTTTTCCGCGCAGCCCTCTGCCTTTTCTTCCTGCGCTTGTAAGCCCT
>CAZFEZ010000072.1:0-5230 GCA_964518225.1 uncultured Methanosarcinales archaeon
TGAAAAATCTGTTTTATCAAACAATGATCTTATGAAACCCAAAACGCAGTATTTGAAAAAGGAATATACAAACAAAATCGCCAGATAGTAAATCAATGAAAAGGCAATGAAAACTATGGGGATGGAGCTTGAAGCGAAATTTTCAGGAGTAATGAATTTCTGGGAGATATAGGCATTTGATATCGGCAATATGTAAAAAATTACGGCAAAAAACAACAGGTCAAAAAGAACCATCAGGCCAGCTTTGTTTGGATTGGATTTAAGAAGCCTGAAGCTCCTTAAGAACAATGAGTTCCTTATTCCGGCAGTTTTTTTGGGTTTCATTTAGTTTAGCTATTTTTAAGATTTTTGAGTTTGTTATCCACACATTCTGTAAGCTTCTCTATAATCTTTGGGTTAAACCTATCTTGGACTGGCGCTGAGGAAAGATTATTCTTGGCTGATATTAATGGGTTCCTCCTCTTGTATACAACACCAGTTCTTATGTCTCCAAAAAACGATTTCAAAAAGCTTAATCGCTCTTTCATTAAATCTGTCTTTTCAGATTTTATTTTTTCATCCAACTTTTTTTGTATCCTGCCCCATTCACTAATTTTGGCATCATCAACCAATTCATCAACAAAATCCGATATTCTAAAAGGTTCACTACTCGATGGTCTTTTAGCAGACTCATCTGTATCACTTGTTTCTTGTTTAGTTGCAAATGGACTTCTTTCTTCAGCTCTAGGGGTATGCGCATAAGGTGTTTCACCTTCATCTGCAATCTCACCTTTTAAAGGTACTCCAGGCCTTCTTAATCGTTGAATAGCTCGAGGATATCCTCCAACAGCTGTATCCTCTGTCAATTCAATTGGTTGTTTTTGTTTAATCAATATATCAACTTCCCTAGAACGTGCTACAAACTCATCTTTTTGGTTATATAACATTACACCAAGTTTCGCATCTCCTGTAAAATTAAGCGGAATTTGTATAGAAGTTATAGCATTTGGATCAATTACTCTGGGATGTATTCTTGCCATTTGTTCGCCTTGTGAAATATACCATGAAAATTTAAAATTTTTGGGAAGATTGACGGGCATGTTTCTAGGACCAACAACTTCAGCTTTAAGATTTCTAATGTAATCACCCTGATAGAATGTTCTTTGTTCAATTGGCAATTCTGCACTGGGTTTTTTTATTTTGACTATGATTATCTTACCAGTGCTTAAAGCAGCGTTTTTTTCTTTTACATAAATCTCTTTAGTGGCTTCAGCTTTCTGCCCTTGACCATAAACATCATAAACCATAATTTTGAATATATGTTTGCCGGGTGTCTTGGTTATATAATCGGTAGTTTCATTAAATGATGCAAGCACTCCGCCAATGTTTTGTGGAAAGAGACTTTTTTCATCAGTGATAATCCCTGTTTTCTGCAAATTCTGCAATGGCAGACCTCCACTCATGACCTCATAATTGAATTTTACTATCGCACCTACCTCAACACCTTTAGTTCCATCTGTGGCGTCTGGAGGGTCAACAGCTACATTTATGCCAAGTTGACCTTTTTGAGCTGATGTGGGCGATTGTGGCTGGACTAACTGGGCTTGAGCAGGCGCAACTACATAAATCTTAATGCTCTTGCTGTCCCTTCTTTCATAGACTTCTTTAGCAATGCTTATGCATACAAACGTTATTTTATATTCGCCTGATTGATTTATTCCAATACCATCAAACCTGAACTTTATTTCATCAAACTTTTTTTCCGGGGTTTGTATTTCTCCAGCTTTTCTTCCGTTGACATAACAAGCAGCTCTGAATGGGCTTACCCCCTCTTTTATTCTGGTTTGCACTGAATAGGCACCATCTAAAATTATTCCTTTTCTGCTGTTTTTTGCGTCTTTGGTAGCATCTACCAATCTTTCGCCATCTTCTTTGATTATGTACAATTCTTGCATCTCAGTCATCGAGGCTTTTGCACTTTTCAAAGCTGTAAGCAAAGCTCTTATCCGCGTAAGCTGCGACCATTGGGAAATAAGGTTTTTAAAAAGCCCAGGATTGTTATTGCTGCCCCTGAACATTACCTTCTCCTGCTTGAAAATCCTCTTTAATTTATCTCCTTGTTTGTCTTTGATGTCCTGCCATCTTTCAGCCCAGCCCTTTTTTAGCCATTTCTCCAATTGTTTTGCATCAGTCAATAGTTTTATGGCGCCCTCAATTCTTTCTGTTTCTTTAGTCCATAAATAATATTGTACAATCTGCTGCTTGATAGTCACTAACAATCCGTCTATAGCAGTTCCAGTAATCATCCTCTCTTTTGGATTAAGAACATTGAAAGACTCCTCCAGTCTTGCAAATACTTTTCCGTAGAAATCGGGTATGCTTCTTGGAATAGCTAGCTCTGGTCTCTGGTCATCCTCTTCCCTACCCACAATTAAGTCCGTACCTGTTCTAAGTCTTGCCGTATACTCTGCCTCAATATACTGTTGTAACATTCTAACTTGCAGATACCAGTATTCAAGTTTTCCATACCACTCAACCTGTGTTTTTGCAGAAACAAGCTCGATTGGTTTTCCGCTAAATTTCTCCCTTTCCCATGTGCCTAGAGGAAGTTTGCCCTTGCCAATTAGTTCGTCCTCAATTTTCATTACCTCAAGAAGATCTTTTTCCAAATCCCTTTCCAAATTCAATAATTTTGTAGATTCCTCATGCTCCGCCATCAAATTTTTATAAGACTCATGGTCCCTATCCAGCAGGAAAGCAGGGTCATCAATCTTTTTGTGGTACATATCCAAGAAATCTATATTCTCCATCTCTTTTTCTTTTGTTTTTATTATCTTCCAAATTTTGTTTATGGCTTCTTTTTTTTGCTGTATTACTTTGGCGACATCATCTATTAAATCATCAATCGTTTCTTCTGTCTTTTTTTGCTCCTCACTTGGGGTAGGCTGCGCCTCTTTCTCCTTTGTTTTCAACAGGCCCCCATACCAGCCTTTTCTGCGCCCGTATTCGCCCAAGGCTAACAAAGCCAAAAGAATCAGCAAAGGTATTATCCAGTTGTTTTTCGCAAAAAATCCGGGTTCTGCAGCCGGTTCGGGTTTAGTAGGCTCAGTCTTAGTTGTAGTTGTCGTGCCTGCTGGCTCCGTAGTTGTTGTAGTAGTTGTCGGCTTTTCAAACAAATCCTGCAGATAGGGAGGCATGCCCGGAGCTGAAATGCCCGGAAACTCCAATCCCTTGAACGAGCTTCCAAAATCTTTTAAGAACGAAAGCGTGCCAACTTCAGGAGCTGTTAAAGAATTAAACAATCCCTGCACCAAAGCAATTGTCAATAATGTCAGCAGCAAAGCAAGCACGAATCTCCAGAACTTGTTTTTTATTCCCTTGAGCAGCCACCAGTACAGAATAAACAGCAGCACATACAAAAGCCATGGTATGTAAGGAAGCAGAATAGTTGCTGAAAATCCCCCCAATACAAGCAAAAATGCCGACATTAAGCCCAGCAAAACGGCAATCAAGGTTTCGGGCCTTTTGACTTCCTTGAAAGCGTACCTGACTCCAATCATATAAATTGATATAAACAGCAAAGAAAAGAATACAAAATCAATTGTTTTTGAATAAGGCTTGTAGTTTTCCTGCTCAAAGAAATTATTTATCTCGATTAATCCTCCCTTGAAGGCCTCTGTGAATGGCTTTGCATAAGCAACAGATGAAAGCAGTATAACTAAGGCAATCAGTAAAACTGAAATGCTTATTAAATTCTTATTTAGTTTCATTTTTTAAGCGAAAAGTTTATATAATTCAATAAATTTATTATTTTTATTAAATACACGAGGTGAATATCCAATGGCAAAAGCAGCAAATGTAACATTGTCCGTGCCTGTTGAACTTAAAGAGAAAATGGATTCCTTCAAGGAAATAAACTGGTCAGAAGTAATGAGGACTACACTGTCTGAAAAATTGCGCAGACTTGAGATTATGAAAAGGCTTGACGAGTTAACAGCAGGCAGCAACCTGACTGAAGAGGATGTTAAGAGAATTGCAGGCAAGATAAAAGAAGGAATTGCGAAGAAACATGGACTGATATGAATGCTCCTAATTATTGATGCTAACCCATTTATTGCGGGATTTTTACGCAATTCAACTTCTAGGAAACTGATATTGTCTGAAAAAGTGGTGTTGCATTCTCCTGACTGGCTAATGGCTGAATTTGAAAGGAATGAGTCAGAACTGATGCCAAAATTCTCAAATTCAGAGGATTTTTTTGAAACCAAGAGCTTATTGTTTAAATTTGTCAGGCTTGTGCCAGAATCTGAGTATTCAGCATATATAAAAGAGGCTTCAAAGCTTACAAAACATACGAAAGATGTTCCGCATTTTGCATTGGCATTGCATCTAAACTGCCCCATCTGGTCTGATGAGAAGTCATTTAAGCTGCAGTCAAAGGTCGATGTGTATTCTACTTCTGATTTGATTAAAGAGCTGGGTCTAGAAGTTAATTTCTCCTGACATATCACTATTGGATTTCTTGTTTTCATTCTTAAAACCTTGAAATGCAATTCTTGATTATCTCCACAATCTTGTCCTCTCCGAACAAAACAGTTCCATTACTCAGTAACTGGGCCAGCTGCGTGTCTTTCTTTCTCAGCAAACTAATCACTTCATCCTCAGTTTTTGAAATAACTTCAATATTCGGGATTGAAGCATCAAGAACTGAAATATTATCCATAATCACCAACAAACTTTTTTTATCAAGAATAGCGGCCTTTGCCTGCTTTAACTGCCCAACACTTAATTCAGTCTTTTCCTGAGAATACAATAAAACAATTGCAGCTAAATGCTCGGCAATTCTGTTTTCAAAGTTGATTGAATAAAACAATCCTGTTCCAAGCTTCTGGCCGGCAACAATTCCCTCCCTCTCAAGCTTCTTTAGAATGTTGAAAACACCTGCCGGGCTGAACTTAAGCCTTTGGGCAATATTCCTTATCGTAAGCCTCTCACTGAAGTTTCTAACCAGAAAGCTCAATACACTAAATTCGTTGTCCGATAATGATAGCATTGTTTATTTTTAATTAACAAATAATTATTAATTTTTAATATTTATTAATTATTAAATTATATTAATCAATTTTTTAAAATTAAATACTTATTTTTTATAGTTGAATTATTATTCTTTAAGTTTTTTAGTTAATAATCTATGATTATATACACTTTTATAAAGAATTAGTGTTTGTTATTTATAAATATTGCGTTTTTA
>CAZFEZ010000073.1:0-5218 GCA_964518225.1 uncultured Methanosarcinales archaeon
ATTGGCCTTCTTGGATCTCTTTTGAGCAGCCATATAACATCTCTCGCCTCAAGGCACGGCCCAATGCCGTTTCCAATCGGCTGCCTGCCGTCTGTTATGATGACCCTGATATGCTTCCTCAGCCTTTTGCCTATCTTTTCAAACTCACTCTTTAGCTTTAGCGCCTCAACCTTATTCTTTACTTTTGCATACCTGCCCATTGGGACATCAATCAGGATGTGCGTGCTTGAAACAGAATGCTTCTTGGCCATTATAGAGGCAAGAAGCTGGCTTTCAGCGTCTATCTCAAGAGGCCTTTCAACCGCAATTATCTTGTCGTCTGCAGGCGCGAGATTCAGCGAGCCGCCCCATATAATGCAGCCGTTTGCCTTGAGCACAATCTCTTTCATTTTGCTTATCGGGAAAGTTACATTTGCAAGAACTTCCATAGTGTCTGCTGTTCCCGCAGGGCTTGTTATTGATCTGGAGCTGGTCTTTGGTATCAGATAGCCTGCAGCAGCTATTACCGGCACAACAACCATTGTTGTCCTGTTGCCCGGAACTCCGCCAATAGAATGCTTGTCAATGACAGGATACTTGTTTAAATTCAATACACTGCCATGCTTTACCATTGCCTTTGTCAGCATAATTGTTTCTTCTATTGTCATGACGTTGGTGTAACACGCAGCTACAAAATAAGTCAGCTCTACCGCGCTCAGCTTATTATGGACAATATCCCAGACTATCTGGTCGATCTCTTTGTTGCTCAGCCTTTGCCCGTCTAATTTTTTCTTGATGTAATCAATTGATAATGGCTTGCGCGCAATTGCAATTTCGACTTTATCATTATTTTTTAATTTCAGAGAGCTGATTACTTCCTCAAAAACGCCAATTGTTCCCTTAGGGACCACTTCGCTGCTCTGAGCTATATCCACAACAACAGTCTCGAGCTTACTGCCTTTTTTTATCTTTATCCTGTCCATGACATGCAAGTCGAGCATTGATGCATCTTTATGATTGATTACCGCAACCATAGGGCCGCCGCTGGAGATGTCTATATCCTTTACTTTGAGTTTCATTTTCTTGAAGTGTGTACCCTATTTAATATAACAAATGCAGCGATAATTACAATGAGACCTAAAACAAGTATACTTGGGACAAAGTTTTTTTGCTCTGGTGATTCAAGCTTGGGTTCTTGAGTTTTTGTTGAAAGAATTTTGCCTTCTACTAACAAAGCTAAATCCTCTGAATCGTTTGCCAATAACTGGGTCCTGTCGCAGATGCCTACACCTCGACTGCAAATATTAGTACTAAGGGCATCTCCAAAAGCATATACTAAATAAGTTTCTCCTATTTTAAGATGAACATCGCAAAAACCATAGCCTGAACCACCAATGGTGTCGACAGATACCTGGGCAATCTCTCCAACAGAGCCCTTCCACACCTGTTTTACCTTAAATTGCACAAGGTGAGAAGGTTTTGGAGAATCTGGAACTATCCGTATCACATCATATACTGGTTTTAGATCTATGATACGGATTATTTCACCGGAAAATATGGCACTCGCGGTCTCCAGTTCTTCAGAAAAAGGTTTTGTTTGCTCGCATTGGTACGCCAAGGCTATCGGAATGCTGGTGATTATGCATACAAATAGTAACAAGTTCACTAGTAGTGGAAGTGAGAATAATTTTATTATCATGTTCTCATTATTTTATTCGCTACTTTAAAAATACTTTTCAATTTCAGCTTTTTCGTCTTCATATATGTCGACAAAGGTCATGAGCAATGCAAGCATGACTGGGCCCAAAATAAGGCCCAGAAACCCGAAAAGGCTTAGGCCGCCCAGCACGCCAATCAATGCCAGAATGGGATGAACTTTTGCTTTTGAACTTATTATCATAGGCTTCAGAAAATTGTCTATGCTGCTAACAACAAAGATGCCGTAGATTATGAGAATAACGCCCCTGACCGTCGACGAATTATCATTCTGCAGGTACCCTGCAAAAATCAGGTTTAAGGCAGCCGGCAGCCACACTATGGCGGTGCCAAAATACGGAATCAATGCAAATACCATCATTACAAAGCCCCATAAGATGGCAGATGGAATGCCCAGGGCCAGGAACCCCATGACTCCTAAAATGCCCTGCAGGACTGCTGTCAGGATATTGCCGTAAAATACAGCGTATGTGGTGTTGTGGAATGTCTGCAGAACATGCTGCTTGTGGGGCTCCTTGAGCGGCAGTATGTTCTTTAGCCTTTCAGCCACAATTTCCCCATCCTTGAGCAGATAGTAAACTACAAATATCATAACAAAAAAATTCAGAAGTATAAACGGGATTGAGGAAAGGAATTTTGAAACATTCTCTATGATGAACATTGTTATTTTGCCGATTGTGACCTGCAAATAGTAATCCAGGTCGTTTCTTGGCAGGAAATCGACCAGCGACTTTACGGCTTTGCATGACATCCAGCTTTCGTCTTTGCACACCACTCTGAGAAAATTTGTTCCGAGGTCCTGCTGGTTTAATGTAGTGTAAGTCAGATAAGCCTCTTTTGAGACAATGCCCAGCACCACAACAAACGGTATTGTGAAAATCAGGACTATGAAGAATGCAATTAGGAATGACGCAAAATTCTTATTTTTAATATGCGCCAGCAGTTTTTTGTACAGGGGATAAGACAGATAGGCCATTATTGCTCCCGTAAAAAGCGCTGGCAGGAAAGGCCTTGCAATGAAAAATCCAAGGACGAGAATTGCCAGAAACAGCACTGAAAAAAATATCCTAGGATACAGCTTTGATTTAATGCTCTCACCCTTTATTGAATATGAAATGGGCCTGACCAGATTTTCATCAGCTAAATTTGAACTGGTGACCTTCGCCGCTCCGAGTGGCGTTCAATCCACCACAAAGTGTCAACTGATTTTGCAGTTGTTGTCGAGGCGATGTCATAGCCACTAGACCACAGGCCCTCGGGCTTTTAATATTTGTGCATGGTATTTATATCTTTCTAATCGGTTTGGTCAGCCGAAAACTGACGCTCCCAGAGGGCTGAAGTAAAACAAAAAGAAAGCTGTTGCAAGCCCGAAAATACCCAGTACGACCTCCTGCACTACCTGATGGAACCTCGTGAAATCCCTTGTAGCCTCTATTACATCCGTTTCAGTTATCAACCCCGCCAATTTACCATTTTCAACAACCGGAAACCTTTTGATACCATTCTCTTTCATGGTTTTTATAATCTCGGAAAATCTTGTTGACGGAGATATGACCCTGAATTCACTGCTCATGATGTCCCTGACTTTGGATTTTTTCGAGACAACGCCGTTTATCACATCGCTTTCGCTTACCATCGCCACAGGCTTATTGCTGTCAACGACCACCAGTCCGCTTACAGATTTGGAGGCAATCAGCTTGGCAGCCTCAATAATGCTGGAGCCCTTGGATATTGTGATAACCTCCCGTGTCATGATGCTCCCTGCTTTTATCATTTTAAGCTCCGTTAGGCAGAAATTTATACAGGTACTTGTACAGCACAAAAACAAAAAACTCAAACAGCACGAAAAGCACCAGCACAATATTCTGCACGTTCCTGTGGAACCTTAAGTTGTCGCTTATTGCATTGACAATGTCCCTTTTTGTGACAACGCCAACAAGCTGCCCGCTGTCCATAACAGGATATTTCCTGAATTTCTTTGTGTCGATGATCTTCAAGGCCTCGTCCAGCTTCATATTGGGATCCATGAACGTGACTGGAGAGCTCATTATTCTGCTCACTGGCTCTTTCAGGCTCTTATTCTTAGAAAGGGCATTCCTGACAAAATCGAGCTCTGTTACAATGCCGACCGGTTTTTTATTTTCGGAAATCACAATGCAGCCATGCTGCGCCTGAGCCAGCAATTTAGCAGCCTCTTCAATGCTCGCCTCTTTTTTTAATGTTGGCGGGTTAGCCAGCATTATGCTCTTGACTCTTGCCATCTTTGGTTTTTGTTAGTTTGGTTATATAAAAAGTTTTCTAATAAGAAAAGATTTTTAAATAAATAAATTACCCAATGCTCGGGTGGTATTGATGAAAAACAAGTATCTTGCAATTGTGCTCTTTGTATTAACGTTTTATCTTATATCCTGCGCTGCTCAGCCGGCGCAACCTGTTCAGCCCAAAGCCGAAGTCAAGCCCCCTGCACAGGCTCCTGTAGTTGAGCCGCCAAAGCCTGAGCCGGTAGACGAAGTTTCAGCAGAAGTCAGGGATTTGCTGGCAAGATCGCCAGCCAGGGTGCAAAGCATTTTCTACAAGTACAAAGGCACTGAAACAGCAGACAATTTTCATGATTTTTACATAAAAGGTGCCAAGATAAAGTATAATCCTCATCTTCCAATCAAGACTTTGGACAAGCCTGAGTCATACGATTCAATCTTTATAGACAGGGTAGCTGGCACGGCCCAATCTTATTGCATGGCTGCTTATTGCACCTACAAAGGAAAGAAGCATGATTTGAAATATGAGGATGCCTATATACAAACTGTTTTTGACTGGGTAGCAAATTTAACAACGACCAAGAAAGTAGGAGAAGAAGTCATTGACAGCAGAAGCACGTGGAAGATTGAGACAAACAAGGGCTTCCTGTGGATTGATACTTTCTACGGCATTCCATTGCAGGTTGAATCCGGAGGCAACATCTACAAATTCACCCAGATTTCAGTCAACAGAGTGCAGGACAGCGATGTGGTGCCTTCTTAGAATTAACTCTATGAAAGAACTTTCCGAAAATGAAGCAAAAAACCATTAAAATCATTTATTGGGTTGTGACTGTCCTGTTTTCATTAGGAATGCTATTTTCGGGAATTTCTGAGGTAGTGCAGACAAAACAAGCAGTGGAGGTCATGAAGCAACTGGGGTACCCTGTTTATGTAAATCTGATAATTGGCGTGGCAAAAATTTTGGGTGTTATTGCAATATTGCAGTGGAAATTCCGGACTATAAAGGAATGGGCTTATGCTGGCTTTACAATTGACTTTACTGGAGCAGCTGCTTCTATATACTTTGCAGGCGAGGGAATCCTGATGGCACTGACGGTAATACCCTTCTTTGTAGTGATGTTTTCGTCTTATTTCTTGTGGAAGAAAATTGAAAAGAAGAGCGGTTGATTTGATATTCTGAAATTGTAGTGGAAAAGCCTCTGAGGGGATTTGCACCCCCGACCTTTGCCTTTTAGGCTAGCACAGTACCAAGGCTTCGCGGA